>DAOVXU010000112.1 GCA_030635995.1 Arcobacter sp.
ACTGTTATAGACTTAGCTAATGATATGGGTATAGAAGTTGTAAGAAGAAGAATTACAAGAGAAGAAGTTTATATCTGTGAAGAGTGTTTTTTAACAGGAACAGCTGCTGAGATAACACCAATTAAAGATGTTGATGCTAGAAAAATTGGTTGTGGATCACGAGGTCCTATAACTGAAAAAATTCAAACTGCATATTTTGATGTAGTAGCAGGGAGAAATCCAAAATATATTAAACACTTAACTTATATCAACTAAATTAAATAGTTAAATAAAGTTAAAGTAAATTTCAATATTATTCTAAAATAAATAAAAAGTAAAAAAGGGAAAAAATGCCAATCGATAACGATTATTTCAAGAACAGACAAAATAAATCTGGTGGTTCAAACAACAATAACAGTAACAATGGAGGTGGGGGAGACTATCAACCACCATTTGAAACACCAGAATTTTTTAAGAATTTTGGTAAACAATCTGGACTTATATATGGTTTAATTATAGTTGCTATAGTATTATTTATGGCTAAGCCATTTGTGATTATTAATTCTGGTGAAGTTGGAATTAAAGTTACTACAGGTAAGTATGAAACTGAACCTTTACAACCTGGGTTTCATCTTTATATTCCAGTAATCCAAAAAGTTATTACAGTTGATACAAAAGTTAGACTTATAAACTATAAAAGTGTTGAAGATATGAGTGGTTTTGGTGATGGGATTAAAGTAAATCCTGCTATTAATATTCTTGATGCAAGAGGGTTACCAGTGTCAATTGAACTTACTGTTCAATATAAACTTTTAGCTCATGGTGCGCCAAATACTATTGCTACTTGGGGACTTTCTTGGGAAGATAAGATTGTAAATCCAGTAGTTAGAAATATTGTAAGAAATGTAGTTGGTGGATTTACAGCTGAAGATCTACCAACAAAAAGAAATGAGATTGCGGTTTTAATTGAAGAGGGGATTCGAGCAGATATTGAAAAGCTTAAAGGTTCTCCTGTATCGGTTGAATCAGTTCAATTAAGAGAGATAGTTCTTCCTGTAAAGATTAAAGAGCAAATTGAGAGAGTTCAAGTAGCAAATCAAGAATCAGAAAGAGTTAAATATGAAGTTCTAAGAGCGAAACAAGAAGCTCAAAAGAAAGCAGCACTTGCACAAGGTGAAGCTGATAAAAATAGAATTGAAGCACAAGGTCGTGCAGATGCTGTTCATATTGAAGCAAAAGCACAAGCAAAAGCAAATGATTTACTTTCTAAATCTTTAACAGTTAAACTTTTAGAATTGGAACAAATTAAAGTTCAAGGTAAATTCAATGAAGCACTTAGAGAAAATAAAGATGCTAAGATATTCTTAACACCTGGTGGATCTACTCCAAATATTTGGGTAGATACAAAAGATAGAGCTAAACAAAGTGGTATCAACTAACCAACTAAAGTTTATAAAATATTTTCTGATTGTTATCTTATCAATCGGATTATATTTTACTTGGCTTCAAAAAGATAAATTTGAAGAATTATTTCAAAAGTACAAAGAAAAAAGTGCTAAATTTAAAGAGAAAACAGATCAGTTAAAACAAAAAACAGATAAATTAACACAAGAGATAGAGCTACTTCAGCAAGATTTAGATAAATCAAAAAAAACTAAAACAATCATATGTATAGAAGAGAATAAAACAAAAAGTGAAATTATAAAAATAATTTTACCAGATACTAAAATAGATTATTCTAAAATAATACCAAAAGTAGATTATAAGAATATAGATTTAAAACTAACAAATAAAAATACTCAAGAAGATAATATAAAAATAACACCAAATATTACTTTAGATGAAGAGAATAAAATAGATAAAATAGAAGTTCAAATAAAGACAAAATTTTAAGGAGAAAATGATGGGAATAATAGAAAAAATAGATTTTGAAAAAAATGATGGATTGGTTCCTGTAATAGTACAAGATAGTGAAACTTTAGCTGTTTTAATGTTAGCTTATATGGATAAAGAGGCTGTTGAACTTACAATGAAAACTAATTTTGCACATTATTTTTCTAGAAGTAAACAAAGAATTTGGAAAAAAGGTGAAAGTAGTGGACATACTCAAGAGATTGTTGAGATGTTTATGGATTGTGATGAGGATACATTACTTTTAAAAGTTATCCAAAAAGGTGTTGCATGTCATACAGGTAGGGAAACTTGTTTTTTTACAAACTTACAGACTGAAGAAGTTATAAGTGATGTAAAAGTAGATACTGCATCAGCTTATGGTGTGATTGATACTTTATATCATACAATTCAAGAGAGAAAAAATGCAGATCCAAAAGAGTCTTGGACTGCAAAACTTCTACAAGGTGATCAAAATTCTATGCTTAAAAAGATTGTTGAGGAATCTGGAGAGTTTACATTTGCTATAAAAGATGATGATACTCAAGAGATTATTTATGAAGCTGCTGATATTACATATCATGTGTTAGTTGCACTTGCAAGTAAAAATATATCTCCAGATAGAGTAAAGCAAGAGTTAGGACGAAGATTTGGTCTTAGTGGAATTGTGGAGAAAGAGAGTCGTACAAAATAGATGAAGCTATTAGTTAGTGCTTTAGAAACATCATCAAATATACATCTAAAAGCTTTAAAAAAAGAGTTGAGTGATGATATTGAACTTATAGGTATATTTGATAAAGAGTTGGGTGATCCCTCTTATGATATAAGCCAATTAGCTGTGATGGGATTTGTCGATGCTCTGAAAAAGTTACCATTTTTTTTCAAGTTAAAAAAAGAGATGGTTGAATTAGCTTCAAGTGCTGATAAAGTGCTTCTTATGGATAATTCTGGTTTTAATTTACCTTTAGCAAAAGCTATTAAAAAAAGGTATCCAAATAAAGAGATAATCTATTATATCTTACCACAAGCTTGGGCTTGGAAGAAAAAGAGAATACCTATTATTGAAAATACTTGTGATAAATTATGTTCAATATTACCTTTTGAAAAAGATTATTATTCTAAAAAAGATAAGATAACATATGTAGGGCATCCTCTTTTAGATGAGATTACAACTTTTAAAACTACACTAACATCAAATAATAAAATAGCTTTTATGCCAGGGAGTAGAAAAGGTGAGATAACAAAACTTATGCCAATATATAAGGAAGTTATTAAAAAACTAAATAATAAAGAATTTATTATAATTATTCCATCTCATTTTAAAGATGAGTATATTCAATAGGTGTATGGGGATCTAAAAGAGTTTACAATATCAAGAGATACTTATTCTGCATTGGTGGAGGTAGAGTTTGCATTTATTTGTAGTGGTACGGCAACTTTAGAAGCTTCACTTATAGGTACTCCTTTTATTTTAAATTATATTGCTAATAAGCTTGATTATTTTATTGCAAAGAAAATTGTAAAATTAAAATATATCGGTTTGGCAAATATCTTTTTTGAAAAGATGCAAAAAGATATTGTAAATAAAAAAGAGATACATCAAGAATATATTCAAGAGGAAGTTACTGTTGATAATTTACTTAACGGTTATAAAACTATAAATAAAGAGGAGTTTTTAAATAATTCTCAAATATTAAGAGACTACCTAAAACATGGTAGTTCAAAAATGGTTGCTTCTATAATTTAAAAAGAATCCCTAAATAGTAAAGATTTAAATCTTTACTATTAATAATCTTTTTTCTTTCTCATTCTTGCTAGTTCTTTGGAAACACTTATATTAACTTTATCATCTGCTTCAAAATTTATAGAATAATTTCTATTAGCATAATCAACACTATTTAAAATAATTTTTACAGCTTCTACCCTAGCTTTATGTTTATCATCACTTCGTACAATATGCCAAGGGGCACTTTTTGAATTTGTTCTTCTTAACATCTCATATTTTTTTTCACTAAATTCTTCCCATAAATCTTGAGCTTGTAAATCAACTTCACTTAGTTTCCATTGTTTTAAAGGATCATTTTGTCTTGCTTCAAATCTAACTAATTGCTCATCTTTGGATACAGAAAAATATAATTTTATAAGGATAATATCTTGTCTTACTAAATCATGCTCAAAATTTACCACATCTTCCATAAATATTTCATGTTGTTCAGGTGTACAAAATCCAAATACAGGTTCGACCATAGCCCTATTGTACCAAGATCTATCAAATAAAACCATCTCACCACCAGTAGGAAAATGTTCAATATATTTTTGAAAGAACCATTGATGTTTTTGTGTATCAGTAGGTTTTCCAAGTGCAACTATTCTATAGTGTCTAGAATTCATATATCTAGTCATACGACGAATCGCTCCGCCTTTTCCACTTGCATCTCTCCCTTCAAAAAGGATTATCATTTTTTTATTTGATTTTTCAAGATATTTTTGTAGTTTTATAAGTTCTATTTGATACTGTTTCATCTCTTCATAATCATAAATTTTCTGGATACCTTTTTCTAAAACGGAAGGATCTACTTTTTTATAATCTTTAAGTAGTGATTTCATTAAGATATTTTCTTCATAATATTTTTTATCTGTATTATTAAGTTTTGTATCTACTTTTTTTCTAGTTGGTTTCACTTCCACTTTAGCACTATTTTGTTTTATAATACTATCTTTATATTTTTGCATTAAATTAAATGCTTTTATATCATTTAATTTATCTGCAACTGTAAATCCTAAAACTTTCATATATCTTTTTTTTGCAATTTGAAATCTTGCAATATATTTTTTTCCAAAAGTTGGATGGGCTATTTTAGATAGGTATAAACCTCGATAATCTGTTTTTGTAAAGTCTCTTAAATTCACTTATAGCACCTTTGCAAATGTATGTTGTGCTTCCATAATCTCAATCTCTCTTGAACCACTTACTGCTATTTTATTATCTGTTTTTGATTTTTTCTTTGAAAGTTGGTTTGGATAATCAACTTTATTTAAAATATGTTTCATACAGTTTAATCTTGCTTGTTTTTTATTATCACTTCTGATTATAGTCCATGGGCAAGTGTCTGTATTTGATGCCATAAGCATAGAAAATTTTGCAATAGTATATTTGTCCCATAACATTTGAGATTCTTTATCTACAGGAGATAGTTTATATTGTTTTAGTGGATCAGTTTCCCTTTTTTCAAATCTATTATTTTGCTCTTTTTTAGATACAGAGAAATAAAATTTTAAAAGTGTAATACCCGATTTTACAAGCATATCTTCAAATTGTGGAACCTCTCTTAAAAACTCATGATGTTCTTCTGGTGTACAAAATTCCATTACAGGTTCAACTCCACCCCTATTGTACCAACTTCTATCAAATAGTACTATTTCTCCAGCTGATGGAAGGTGTTTTGTATATCTTTGAAAATACCATTGAGTTCTTTCAGTGTCACTTGGTTTTTCCAATGCAACTACCCTAGCACCCCTTGGATTTAGATGTTCTGTAATTCTTTTTATTGTCCCACCTTTCCCAGCAGCATCCCTACCTTCAAATATCATAAGTACTTTTAAGCCTTTTTCTTTAACATGATTTTGAAATTTAAGTAGTTCAATTTGTAGTAAAGTAAGGTCTTTTTCATATGCTAAAGTTTCTTTTTTTACCCAAATCTGAACTTTATTACCTTTCTCTTTCATTTTTTTTCTTTTTCTATTGAAATTTTTTGATTTATGTTTAAGCTTTTCATTAGTATCTATCTCTTCCATATCATCAAATTCATCTTTTAGTATATTTCGATCTTGACTCATCTAAATCTCCTTTTTTATATATTATTTATATATTCATTGTAGCCAAAATTAGCTATAACTTCAATATCTCCATTGGCTTTTTTTAAAGCTATTGATGGTAAATTTATACCATTGAAAGTTGTTGTTTTTACCATAGTGTAGTGTATCATATCTTCTAATA
>DAOVXU010000104.1 GCA_030635995.1 Arcobacter sp.
ATAGCTGCTACAAAAATTGCACAAGTTAAAGCAAATGCTAGAAAAGCAGAGTATCCCCTTAAAGCTATTATGGAAGAGGAGTAGGGATAGATAATGATACATAAAGAACTACAAAAAATATTTGGTCATAGTGTAAATTATGCTAGAGCAAATAATCATGAGTATATAACAGTTGATCATATATTTTTATATCTTATAGATGATAATATGATATCTGATATTTTAATAAATTTAAATATTGATATTGTGCAGATTAAAAAAAGACTTAAAACTTATATATTAGAAAATACACCTGTATATCCCCAAAATGAAATAAATCAGGATCCAATAGAAACAGTAGGTTTAACAACAGTAATTGAACAAATTATAACTCATGCTCAACTTTCTGGAAAGCCTCATGTAAATATTGAGGATATGTTTGTAGCAATTTTAAAAGATGATAAAAATTATAGTTCTTATTTACTAAAAGAGCAAGGGTTGCAAAAAGTAGATATTCTTGAAGAGATAAGTCATGGTGGAAATGAAGATGAAGATTTTTTGGATGATTTAGAGGAATTTGAGGTTGAATTTGAGCAGATAACTAAACCTAAAAAAGATAAAAAATCTATTTTAAAAGATAATAGTATTGAGCTTGTAGAACTGGCTACAGAGGGTAAGATTGATCCAGTAATAGGCAGAGATAAAGAGGTTCAAAGAGTTATTGAAATTTTAGGACGAAGAAAGAAAAACAATCCAATCCTTTTAGGGGAAACTGGTGTAGGTAAAACAGCTATTGTTGAAGGTCTTGCTTTATCAATTGTGGATAAAAAAGTTCCTATAGAGTTAATGGAGTGTAAAATATATTCACTTGATATGGGTTCTATGGTTGCTGGTACAAAATATAGAGGTGATTTTGAAAAGAAATTAAAAACACTTATTAAAGAGGTGGCAAAAGATAAAAATGCAATATTATTTATAGATGAAATTCATCAAATAATAGGGGCTGGAAGTGTTGGAAATAGTTCAATGGATGCTTCAAATATTTTAAAACCATTGCTTGGAAGTGGAGAGCTGAGATGTATAGGTGCTACAACTTATGAGGAGTATAGAAATGACTTTTCAAAAGATAAAGCATTTAGTAGAAGATTTGCTAAAGTTGATATTATAGAGCCTACAGTTGATGATGCTGTTAAGATTTTAGAGGGATTAAAAGATAGATATGAAGAATTTCATAAAGTTATATATGAACCAGATAGTATAAGACTTTGTGTTGAATTATCTAAAAAGTTTATAAATGATAGATTTTTACCTGATAGTGCTATTGATGTTATGGATGAGGTAGCTGCAACAAAAAAGTTTAAAACTAAAACACCTAAAAAGAATTTAAAAATAACAGCTACTGATGTAGAAACTACAATTTCAAAGATGGCACAAATTCCACCTAAAACTGCTACTAAATCTGATTTAACACTTCTTGAATCTTTAGAGATAAATCTTTCAAAAAGAGTATTTGGTCAAGATAAAGCGATACAAACTATATCAAAAGCTATAAAGATAAATCGAGCAGGACTAGGTGAAGAAAATCATCCAGTTGGAAGTTTCCTTTTTACAGGAGCTACAGGTGTAGGTAAAACTGAAGTTGCAAAAGAGTTGGCAAAAGTTTTAGGTGTACATTTTGAAAGATTTGATATGAGTGAATATAGTGAAGCTCATACAATATCAAGACTTATAGGAGCTCCTGCTGGATATGTAGGGTATGATAAGGGTGGATTACTAACTGAAAGTATTAAAAAACATCCACATTGTGTATTGTTACTTGATGAGATAGAAAAAGCACATCCTGAACTTATGGGCTTATTGCTTCAAGTTATGGATAATGCAATACTTACAGATAATAATGGTACAAAAGTAGACTTTCAAAATGTAATATTGATAATGACTTCAAATTTAGGTGCAAAGCAGACAAATGTTATGGGATTTGCAAAAGATGCAAAATTAAATGAAGATAAAGCTGTAAAAAACTTTTTTGCTCCAGAGTTTAGAAATAGACTTGATGAGGTTGTAAAGTTTGATAGTTTAGATGAAAAAGTTATTGTTCAAATTGTTGGTAAGTTTATAAAAGATTTAAGTAAGTCATTAAAAAATAAAGATATAAAAATCACTATCTCTTTAAAAGCAAAAAAAGAGTTAGCAAGACTTGGATATGATAAGCTTATGGGAGCTAGGCCTCTTCAAAGAGTTATACGAGATAAGATAAAAGAGCCTATAACTTCTGAAATATTATTTGGTGTTTTAAAAGATGGTGGTGTTGTAAAAATTGATTTTATAAAAGATGAGTTTACTTTTAAATATTCAAAATAGATGAGACCAATACTTCCACTTAAAAATTATAATCTAATATTTCCAAATCCTGCCGAAGCAGATGATGAGGGATTGTTAGCTTATGGTGGAGATTTAAGTGTAGATAGACTTCTTTCTGCTTATACAAAAGGGATTTTTCCTTGGTTTAATGATGATGATCCAATATTATGGTGGTCGCCAAATCCAAGATTTGTTTTATATCCAGATGAATTAAAAATATCAAAATCTTTAAAAAGAACTATAAAAAAAGGTATTTTTGAGATACGATACAATACCTCTTTTGTTCAAGTTTTAATAGAGTGTGCAAATGCCTCTCGACCAGATCAAGATGGTACTTGGATAACCTCAGATATGATTGAAGCATATAGTGACCTACATCGTGATGGTTGGGCTCATAGTTTTGAAGCTTGGGTAGATGGTGAGCTTGTAGGTGGTGGATATGGTGTAGTTATTGGGGATATTTTTTGTGGTGAATCTATGTTTGCTAAAAGAAGTGATGCTTCTAAAGTTGCTTTTGTAGATTTGGTTCAGCGACTAAAAGAGAATGGTTTTAGTTTGATTGATTCTCAAATACACACTCCATATTTGGAAAGCTTTGGTGCTAAACATATAAGTCGTGATGAGTATTTAGGTTTGGTAAAAGAAAGTTTAAATAATCAAAAGAATTTTTAAATAAGGGTATAAAAGTTTAAATGGTTTATTCTAAATATAGAGAATTCTTAGTAAAGTTTGCAAAACTTGGTAAAATTGATTGGATTTTATTATCTAAAAGGATAAAAGTAAAAAAATATAAGAAAAATGAGATAATACATTATATGGGGGATATTGCTGATAAATTATATTTTGTAAATAGTGGATTATTAAGAGCTTATGTATTAGATGAAAATGGTAAAGATTTTACTTGGCATATCTTTTTTAATGATAAAGATTCAGGGGTTACAAATTATTATGCTGTTGATTATGATAGTTTTTTAAAACAAATTCCATCAAGAATGAGTATAGAAGTTTTGGAAGATTGTGAACTATTTTGTTTAGATCATAGTGATGTTAAATTTTTATTAGATAATACAAAAGTTGGCAATAAAATAGGTAGATTATTAGCAGAAGAAGCATATAGTGTAATTCATAATCATCTTATATCTTATGTGATTTTATCTGCAGAAGAACGATTTTATAAATTTATGGATAGTACACCTTATTGGTTTGATAAAATTCCTCAATATCATATCGCTTCACATTTAGGTATCACTCCTCAATCTTTAAGTAGGCTTAAATCTAAAATTAAATAGATTAACCTATGTGAATGACACAAAGATCATTTTGTAATATAATTGTACAAATTAATTTAAAGGGTCAGATATGAAAATGAAAAAAATAGTTAATATTAGTTTAGCTTTTGGATTAGCTACATTATTAGTTGGTTGTGGGAGTGGAAATGATGAAACTAATAGTAAAACAAAAGATTTTACTATTTCAGATGGTTGGGTGGTAGATGCAGGTAAAGATGCCAATGGTACAGCTCAAGAGATAAAGATTGGTGATTTAGCATTGGTTCATCAAGGAAATGGTATATGGAGAGCAACTTATACAGGTGATTTAACTGGAAATTTAGTTGTACCTAAAACAGCTATTGTAGATGATGGTGATGGTGTATTTGATGCATTAAAAGATATTGTCAAAGTTGGTTTTGAGATGAAAGCACCTGTTGATTATAATATGGTTACACCATTAACAACTGCTATTGTTGAAAATGGTACACTATTTACAGATGAGATGAAAGCACAAATTAAAGCTTTTGATCCAGTAAAAGCTATGGAAATCCCAGATAATATTGAAGCACAAAATATGTTAAAACTTACACAGGTTGCTAAAACTTATGCACAAGTTGCTGAAGTTAATGATGCTGTAAAATTAAATGATTTTAATTTTTCTGCTGTTATGTGTGATACTAATTTTAATAGTGCAAATTTAGATAATGAGATTTTAAGTGCTATGCCAGATATTACTGGTTCAAATGTTAAAGAAACAATGACTCAAGATATAAATCAAACAATTAATTCCGTAAATAAAATAGTAGATTTTGCAACAGAATTTAAAGCTTTAGGGCTTGATGCAAATTCATATAATTCAGTAATGCAATCAACAATAATGCAGGTATTTGATAATGATAAGAATTTAACTGCTGCTTTAGATACATTAAATGATTTTGATAGTACTCAATTATTAACAGACTTTAATCTTGCAGATGTTACAAATCAATTAAATACAATTAGTGCTGCAGATACTCAAATTCAATCAATGATAAGTAGTTCTTTAGCTTTAAATTATCCATCTTTAAGTTTAGATAATTTTAATCTAAATGATATAGATTCAACAGTAGCAAATATCACAAGCTTATTAAGTTCTTCTGGTTTAAGTTTAGATAGTTTTAGTATATTGGATAATTTCAAAAATTTGGGACTTGGATTTGATATGTCACAAATTACAGATGATATATCTTTTCAAACAGATATAAAATACAATTTTTCATATTCAACTTCAAAATATTTAACTGCTTCAATTGCAGATTTAAATATATCTATAAATAAAAATAAAGAGGTGTCTATTGAAAATCTATCAACTCTTTTAGGAGATAATGATAAATATACAGTAAATGTAAAATCAAATATAACAGGTTCTATAGATGAGAATATTAGTGTAGATAAGTCATTTTTAACAGTAGGTGATAGTGAGCAATTAACAGTAAATGCAATGAGATTATTTACAGATATATCATCACAAATTAGTGGTCTTAGTAATTTTGATATGACACTTGTGTCTAATTTAGCACAAGAGAATAATAAAACAGTAACAATGGGATTAGGATTTAGTACTCCTCATAATTTAGTTGATGATAAATTACAAATATTAACTGGAGAATTAAATGGATATAAAGGTTATGAGATAACTATTAATGATTCATATAGTAAAACTCTTTATGAAAATTTAATTTCATTTAAAGATTTAGCTCAAACATTGCCAGTAAATCTTGATGATTTTAATATAAGTGATATAGCAAACTTTGATATTACAAATAATATGTCTAATTTAAATTTAGACTTTTTATCAAAAATTGTGGGTGATTTTAATTCAACAGTTGCTACTAAAACTAAACTAATCACAACTGAAAATAGTGTTGAAAAGTTTATGACATTTACATCAGATGCTATAGATTTAGTTGCTAGTAGTTCAGGTATAACATCACCAAATTTAGAAGGAAAGAATGTAGTTGTTGTAACAGATATTATTGTAAACCCTCTTCATCCTTTAGATTTATTTAATCTATTTGATACAAGTGGAAATCTTGAAGTTAGCATACCTTTATCTAGCTTTGTTAAAACAGAAGAGGGTAAATTAAACTTAGATATAAATTCTATTTTAGATGCTGTAAAAGGGAAAGCTAATACAGGAAATAATACTATAGATACTTATATTAATCAAGGTGTGGATTTAATAAATGATAAAATGGAAAGTGCAGATAATGTAGATATTATAAATGGATTTAAATTTACATATACAAATCCAGCAGTAGTGCAAACATTAATAGATACTATTTTACCAACATTATCTGAAACAGGATTTGATGGATATAGAGGTCTGAAAACTAGAATGAAATAAGAGATTTTAAATCTCTTATTTCATAGGAGCAAACAATTATTTACATCTCTATAATATAAGTTGTAATGAATATTTAGTTTTGGTATAATAGTATCAAATCTAAATATTGGAGAGATGAAATGTATATAAAAAATAAAGTGAGTGAGCATAAATTTATAGTATTATTATTTATGAGTATAATATTTGTGGGTTGTACTAGCAAAATGCAATCTAATA
>DAOVXU010000240.1 GCA_030635995.1 Arcobacter sp.
CTTGCTCCAAATATTACTTATGGAACAGATGCTTTTGATAATGGCGATGAATCTTGGAAAGTAGCTGTAAATGTCCCTGTAACTAAAGGTGTAAAAGTAACTGTAGTCTCAAAAATTAAAAATGAAGAGGAAACAGATTCAAATAAAGGTGATAGTGGAGCAACAGCAATTAGAGTAGATGCTAAAGTTGGTAAACTAATGATTGGTGCTAAATATGGTAGTGGATACAATAATAAAGGTGATGGAAAAATTGTTGTTGCTGGTGCACTAGATCCAGATAATACAGAAACAAAAGCTAAAACTATCACTGGATATGTAGTAGGAAAAGTAGTTGGACTTAATATAGGTGCAGAATATGTACAAAAAGATGTTGATCTTATAGGAGCAAATAAAACTATAAAACCTAAAGGATATTTTTTAACAGTAGGAAAGTCCTTTGGTAATTTAACAGCAAGTGTTGCATATGTAAATCTTTCAAAAGGATTACAAGGTGGAGATGATTTTGCCCCTGGGATGATACTTGATGGAATTGTAAATTCTAGTGCTACAAAAGACACAAGTGCGATTGTACTACCTATAAAATTTAAAATAAATGAAAAAGTTACTACAAATCTTACATTGATTAAAGCTGATGTTTTAGAAGAAAATGCAAAAGAGATAGATTTAGGATTGACTTATGCTATGGATGAAAGCATAGAGATAAAAGCAGGTGTTGGTAAATATACACATACTGACAGTGCAAATGATCAAACTAATATAGAAGTTGCAATTGCAATTAAATTTTAATCTATAGGGAATTAAATAGGCTATTTTATAGCCTAACCCTATAAATTTTAAAAAGCCTTGTAATTTATTGTTTCTCCTAAAACAATTTAATTTCGAAATTTAACAGTTGTGATTTATGATGTATTACTGCTAGTTATACAATTTTAATCTACATATATTACAAGGTTTTTTAAAGTTTATAGAATATAAAACAGATGAGGAAAAAGAGATGAAATTAAAACAAGATGGTTCTGGTAAAGGGAAACAACTTAATCAAAGACTTGATGGTATGGGGCAAGGGCAAAAATATAAGATTGCTAAACTTCATACAAAAGGGAAACTTATGCACAAACTTCTTGATATGGGTTTTGTTGAGGGAACTGAGATTGAGATTGTACGAGAAGCACCTTTTTATGATCCTATGGAGTTGAAAATTCATAACTACAATGTATCTTTACGAAAAAGTGAAGCAAATTTAATAGAGGTTGAAAAATAATGACAAATATAAAAGTTGCTCTAGCAGGACAGCCAAATTGTGGTAAATCTACTATTTTTAATATGGTTAGTGGGATAGATCAACATATTGCTAATTATCCTGGAGTTACTGTAGATAAAAAAACTGGTAATTTTAAATATGATAATCATAAAATTGAGATGGTTGATCTACCTGGCACTTACTCTTTTAGTTCATATTCACTTGAAGAGAGAGTTGCAAAAGAATTTATAATAGGTGAAGAGCCTGATGTGATTGTAAATGTAATTGATGCTTCAAATATCAAAAGAAATTTATATTTAACATTTCAGCTTTTAGAGATAGGGATGCCTGTAGTTGTAGTTTTAAATATGATGGATGTAGCTGGGCGAAGAGGGATAGAGATAGATAGTGCAAAAATATCTGAGATGTTAGGTTGTCGTGTCGTTGAAGCTAGTGGAGCTAAAGGGCTTGGTGGTGAAGAAATTATGAAAGCTATCGTTGAAACCGCAAAACAAACAGAAGTTTATGAAGATTTTAAAATCAACTATGAAGAGTTAGAGCCTCATATTGCCATAATAGAAAGTACTATAAAAGATACATTGTTATCTTTAAATAAAAGATGGATGGCGATAAAAGTTTTAGAGGGTGATATAACTATTATTGAACATCTAAAAAAAGAATATTTGGATATAGAAGAATTAGCCAAAGAGGAAGAGGATAAATTTCACTCAAGATATGATAAAGATACTATCTCATTTTTAGCAACATTTAGATACGACTCTGCTGATATTATCTATCATAAAGCTATAGTTGAAAAGAGAAAAGGGATTGAAACTTTAACTGATAAAGCAGATAAAATTGTTTTAAATAGATGGTTAGCATTGCCTATTCTTTTTGGTATTATGTTTTTGATTTATGAGTTAGCTATTGTTGGTGGATATAAGCTTACAGATTATACTTGGCCACTTTTAGCAGCTGTTAAAAACTTTATAATTGATATATCGCCAACCCCTTATCTTACAGATATCCCTATGATAACTGATTTTGCAATTTGGATGATAAATAGTGCTAATGCTTTGATAAAC
>DAOVXU010000028.1 GCA_030635995.1 Arcobacter sp.
AATCTCTTTATTCTCATTTAATAAATAATTATAACTATCTCCTAGCGTAACAATTAATTTTGGATTTATTAATTCAATTTGCTTAATCATATAGCCTTTACATATATCAATTTCATTTGATATTTTAGTCAATTCCAAATCACTGCTACACTTTAATAGACTTAATAAGCATATATCATCTTTTGATATTTTCAACACATTCTCTATCATAGTAATAAATAAGTTTTTTACACTCTCTTTATCAATCATAGGTGTAGTAGATATAAATACTATCTTTGCATTATTATCACCAAGAAGAAATATTTTATTTTTACTAGTATGTGATAAATTACATAAATTACAGTTATCAACAACATCTTTTAATTTATCTATATCATTAGGTAATTCATTATTATATTCATTAAAATCTACAGGTGATATATAATTGTAACCAATAGATTTTAATGAGTATAAATTACTTAATATTTTATTTTTAACTTTCATGTTCATTTAGAATTATACAAAAGTTATACTTTTCATATACTTTTGTTCCATATAGTGGAACAATTATTTTAATTTACTTGACATTTGTTCCATTATTGTATACAATATACAAAATTAATTTAGGATACAAGATGTCTTTACCAAGTTTGAGAAAATTAGAAAATGATTTAGAAGTAAATAAAACAACATTACATAATTGGAAAAAAAATAGGCCAAAATTATATGAATTTATTATTGAATCTTATAAAGATAGAGAGATGTTAAAAAAGAATTTATTTTATCTAGTTGAACAAAGAAAACAATTGGAAACTGAAATTTATATTACACAAGAGAGAGTATCTTGAGTTTAATCTATATATAGTATATAAATTTATGATGTTTTAAAATTCTTAAAACATCATAGATGTATTTATTAAAAATTAACTCTATTTATATCTATGAGTAATTCTACCTTTATCAAGTGAATAAGGTGTTATCTCTACTCTTACTTTATCAGAAAGTAAAATTTTTATATAATGCATTCTCATTTTACCAGAGATATGACATAAAACAACATGTCCGTTATCTAATTCAACTCTAAATGTTGCATTTGGCAACACCTCAATTACTTTACCATCTATAACGATTACATCATCTTTTGCCATTTTTTTCCTTTTAGCTTTTTATATTTATATTGTTGTTAGTATTTCGGCTTTACCGTTTACTACTGCAACTTGATGTTCATAATGACTTGTTCTTAAGCCATCAGCACTTCTTACTGACCAATTATCTTTTTTATCAATAACAGGTTCCTCATCTTTTTGACATATCATAGGTTCTAAACAAAAAACCATTCCATTTTTTATTTTAGGACCTTGTTTAGCTTTTTTACCTTCTAAATAATTTGGAATCTCTGGATCACAATGAGGTTCTTTACCTATACCATGTCCACAAAATCTAACAAGAGGAACAAATCCTCTCCCTAAAATAAACTCCTCTAAAGCCAAACTAAGTTCTTTAAATCTCATACCCTCTTTAATAATATCAATAGCATAATACAATGCATCTTTACTACAAGCAATTAGATCTTCATCTTGTTTTGATATTTTACCAATTGGCATAGTAATAGCAGCATCACCATACCAACCATCAATTTCACTTCCTATATCAATTCCAAGGATATCACCCTCTTTTAAGATATCATCAGTAGGAACTCCATGAATAATAACTTCATTAAGTGAAGTACATATCGCATTTGGAAAACCATAAAGTCCTTTAAAAGATGGTCTAGCACCAAGTGATCTAATATAATCATCACCCAATTTATCAACTTCTAAAAGACTCATACCCGCTTTAACATTTTTTTCTAAATATTTTAAAGTTTGAGCAACAGCATTAGCTGCCACTCTTAACTTTTGGATTTCATTAGAATTTCTTAATGGAATTGCCAATTTTATAATCCTACTGCACTTAAAGTGTTATATTTATTCATATATTGTTGTGCTTCTATTTTTCTCATTGTATCAATAGCAACTTGAACAACAATTAAAACAGCAACACCACCAAAGAAAAATGGTACACCCATAGCTTTAACAATAAGCCAAGGAACAGTAGCAACAGCACCTAAATATATAGATCCCCAAAATGTTAATCTACTTGCAGTTTCATTTAAAAATTCAGATGTACTTCCACCAGGTCTAACACCGGGGATAAATCCACCTTGTTTTTTAAGATTCTCAGCTATATCTTTTGCATTAAAAGTAATTGATGCATAAAAATAAGCGAAGAACACTACAAATAAAAATGTTAAAAGATTAAATGTATATGAATTTGGATTTAAAAAATCCGAAATCATAATCATAGTTTCATTTTTACTACCTTGTAAGATAGTAGCAGGAAACATCAAAATCGCACTTGCAAAAATTACAGGAATAACACCACTTAAATTTAATTTAATTGGTATATAATTCATAATCTTTTTATTTTGATTTTGCATCATTATTTTCCGACTATATGAAACAGGAACTCTTCTTTCTGCTAATTCAACATAGATAATAAATCCAACAGTAGCAAGTATTATTACTAATAATGCAATTACTGTTAAGAAATTCATCTGTCCATTATTTACTAAATCAACTGTACCACCTATTGCACTTGGAATTGCAGAAACAATACCAGCAAAGATAATTAAACTAATTCCATTACCGATACCTTTTTGTGTGATTTGTTCACCAATCCACATCAATAACATAGTACCTGTAACCATAGAAACAGTAGCAATAGCAATAAATGTATTCATATCAAGCATAATAGCACTTTCTCCACCTCTACCTGTCAATGAGTTAAGACCCATAGACACACCAATTGCTTGGATAATTGTAATTACAATAGTAGCATAACGGATAATTTGCATATATTTTTGCATCCCATCTCTCTCTTTTTTCATTTTACCAAGAGCAGGGAATGTAGCAGCAAGTAGTTCCATAATAATAGATGCAGTAATGTATGGCATAATACCTAAAGAGATGATACTCATTCTCTCAACAGCATTTCCACTGAACATATTTGCCATACCTAAAGCATTATTACTATTAGAATCGAAAAATTCTTTTATAACATTAAGATCAACACCAGGTACTGGCACATATGCCAATATTCTGTATATTAAAATAAAACCTAAAGTGATTAAGATTTTATTTAATAGATCTTTATTCACAACTATTTACCTGTAGTTGTAACGTTTTCGTCTTTAATTTTAGCTACTAAATCTTTAGCAGTAGCTCCAATTAACTTAACTTTTTGTACAGAAACAGATAATTTATAAACAGACTTGATAGTTTCTAAAGTGATCTCAGATAATTCTGCAACCGCTTTAACTTTATCAACATTTATAGAATATGCTTTTGTAACTCTTGAACTGAATCCAACTTTTGGAAGTCTTCTATGAATTGGCTGCTGACCACCTTCAAAACCTCTTTTAATTTTATATCCAGATCTAGATTTTTGACCTTTTTGACCTCTAGTAGAAGTCTTACCCATACCAGAACCTGAACCTCTTCCTACTCTTTTTCTATTTGAAGTAGAACCAGCAGCAGGCTTTAAATCTTGTAATATTGACATAATCTATCCTTTAATTCTAGCTAGTGCTTGAACTGTAGCATTAACAAGGTTATTAGGATTATTAGATCCTAGTGACTTAGCAATAATGTCAGTAATTCCAGCAAGCTCTAGAACAGGTCTTGCAGCTCCACCAGCAATAAGACCAGTACCTGCAGATGCAGGCTTAAGTAATATTCTACTAGCATTATATTTATGTTCGATATCATGGTTAATTGTTGAACCATTTAAATTAACTTTTACAAGTGATTTAAATGCATCATCAAGTGCTTTTTTAATAGCATCTGGAACTTCTTTTGCTTTACCAGTTCCAACACCAATAGTACCATTTTTGTCTCCAACAACAACTAAAGCAGTAAATCTAAATCTTCTACCACCTTTAACAACTTTTGTAACTCTACCGATATTTACGATAGCTTCTTCGAAATCATCTCTATTAATTGACATTGTTCAACCTTATAATTTGATGCCATTGTCTCTTAGTGCGTCAGCAAATGCTGCAACTACACCATGATACAAATAACCATTTTTATCAAATACAACTGATTCAATATTTTTCGCTTTTAAGTTTTCAGCCATTTGAGCTCCAACTTTAACTACATTTTCTTTATTTACACTAATTTTCATAGCTCTACTATCAACAGATGCCATTGTTTGACCAGTTACATCATTGATTGCTTGTGCATAAAAATATTTGTTTGATTTGAAAACACTTAATCTTAAAACATCTGCATTACCAGAAATTTTTCCTCTAACTCTTCTTTTTCTTCTTAATCTAAGAGAGTTCTTTTTTGCTAAATCTTTAATTCTACTCATATTATCATACCTTACTTAGCTGTTTTTCCGGCTTTTCTAACGATAACCTCGTCAGTATACTTAACACCTTTACCTTTATACGGTTCTGGTTTTCTGTAGCCTCTAATGATTGCAGCAGTTTGTCCAACAGTTTGTTTACTACTACCTTTAATATTTATAATATTCTTTTCAACTTTAATCTCAATTCCTTCAGGAATTTCAAAATTAATTGGGTGAGAATATCCTAATTGAAGTTCTAAAACTTTACCTTTAACAGCAGCTCTATAACCAACACCGTTGATCTCTAAAGATTTTGTAAATCCAGTAGTAAGTCCAACAATAGCGTTTGCAGTTAAAGCTCTATAAGTTCCCCAGAATGCAGATGCACCTTCAACTTCTTCTTTAACAGTAAATACAACATTATTATCAGCTACTTCAATACCAACTCTATTATGTGTTTCAACTTCAATAGCATTGCTACCTTTTTTAATTACAACAATAGAACCATTTACAGATACTTCAACTCCAGCAGGAATTTCAATAGGTTTTTTACCAACTCTTGACATTACTACTCCTTACCAGATAGAAACTAAAAGTTCGCCACCAACATTTTGTTTATGAGCTTCATCATTAGCCATAACACCTTTGTTAGTAGAAACTATAATAGTTCCATATCCATTTTTAAAACTTTTAAGTTCAGAAGCGTTTTTATAAACTCTTCTTCCTGGCTTAGAAATTCTTTTCACTTCGTTTATAACACCGTTATCGTTATCATCATATTTTAAAACAACTTTTACTGCTTTTTTATTGTTATCTAACTCTTCAACATTATAACTCTCTACATACTCTTTTTGTACTAATACTTCTAACACAGCAACAACTGCATTAGAATGAATTAGTGTCGTAACATCAAGTTTTCTCATAGAAGCATTTCTAATTCGAGTAATTGCGTCTGCGATTAAATCATTCATCATGGGCTTTATCCTCTTTTAATTTTTTTTATATTACCAGCTGGCTTTTCTAACACCAGGTAATAAACCTTCGTTAGCCATTTTTCTTAAACAAATTCTACATACACCGAAATCTCTATAAACAGATTTTGGTCTTCCACAAATTGAACATCTTGTATAAGCTCTACTTGAGAACTTAGGTGTTCTTTTTGCTTTTTCAATCATTGATTTCTTTGCCATATTATGATCTCCCTTTTGTAAATGGTACACCAACTAATTCTAATAATCTGAACGCTTGTTCGTCACTATTAGTAGAAGTTGTAATAGAAATATTCATACCATGAGTTGTAATGATATTATCATATTCAACCTCTGGGAACATCAATTGTTCTGTAAGACCAAAGCTAAAGTTACCATGACCATCAAAACCATTTTTATTAAGACCTCTAAAATCCTTAACTCTTGGAAGTGCAATTGAACATAATTTGTCCATAAATTCATACATTCTCTCAGCTCTTAAAGTTACTTTTACACCTACAGGCATATCTTCTCTAACTTTAAATCCTGCAACAGATTTTTTAGAATTAATAGTTACTGCTTTTTGACCTGCAATTAAAGATATTGTATCATTAATGTTTTGCATTAATTTTGTATCTTTCATAGCAATACCAGCACCAACACTAATCGTAACTTTCTCAAGCGACGCAGTTAGCATTGTATTTTGTTTAAATTCAGCTTCTAAAGCTGGTTTAATTTCACTTTTATATCTTTCAAATAATCTAGCTGCCATCTTATTCACCTTCTACTTTTGCTACATTAGAGATATCTATTGGCATCTCTTGATTTACAAAACCACCATCAGGATTTTTATCTTGATCTGGCTTAATAGTTTTTTTAGCAATTTTACAATCTTTAACTAATACTTTACCAGTATTTCCAGCTTTTGGTAATACTTGTAAAACTTCTCCAGTTTTACCTTTATCATCCCCAGAAAGGATTCTAACTGTATCACCTTTTTTAATTTTTAACTTAGTTGCCATTATATTACCTCCGGAGCAAGTGAAACGATCTTCATAAAACCGCTATATCTTACTTCTCTTGCAACAGGTCCAAATATTCTTGTACCTATTGGTTCTTTTTTAGCATCAAGTATAACAGCTGCATTATCATCAAATCTAATTAAAGATCCATTTTCTCTTTGAACCTCTTTAGCAGTTCTAACGATAACAGCTTTAACAACTTGACCTTTTTTAACTTTTCCACCATGTGGAATAGCTTTTTTTACAGATGCAACAATTACATCACCAACAGATGCATATCTTCTTTTAGAACCACCTAAAACTTTGATACACATAATCTCTTTAGCACCACTGTTATCAGCAACATTTAATCTAGTAAAACTTTGTACCATTAATTAGCTCCTGTTGACACTATAGTCTTTAATCTAAAAGATTTTGTTTTAGATAAAGGTCTACACTCAATAGCAATAACTACATCACCAACATTTACTTCATTTCTTTCATCATGAATTAAATATTTTTTAAATCTCTTTACAGTCTTGTGATATCTAGGATGTAAAACTTTTCTTTCAACTAGGACAGAAACAGTTTTATCGCCAGAACTTTTTACAACAACACCTTGAATTTCTCTTTTATGTGAACTCATCTCTTATCCTTAGTTTGCACGAACTGCAGTTATTGCAGTTTGAACTTGAGCTATCTCTTTTTTAGCAGCTCTTATTTCACTTGTGTTTGTTAATTGCATTGTTTTTAATTTTGTTTTTAATTCAAACAATAGCACCTTTTTCTCTTTTAAAAGAGCTATCAACTCTTCTAAACTTTTATCAGTTAAATTAGAATATGTCATTTTCAGCCTCTATTGTTACAATTTTTGTTTTAAATGGTAATTTATGAATTGCTAAAGTTAAAGCTTCTCTTGCAAGTGATTCTTCAACACCAGCCATCTCAAAACAAATTCTACCTGGCTTAATATTCATAACCCATTTTTCAACAGATCCTTTACCCTTACCCATTCTTGTTTCAAGTGGTTTAGCAGTTAAAGGTTTATCAGGGAAAACCGTGATCCATATTTTACCATTTCTGTTTACTTTTCTAGTCATAGCAATTCTAGCAGCTTCAATTTGTCTTGAATCAATTCTACCATGCTCAATAGCTTTTAGTCCAATAGAACCGTGAGCCAGCTGATAACCACTTGTTGCTTTACCTCTGTTACGACCTTTCATAACTTTTCTATATTTAGTTCTTTTAGGCATTAACATAATTAGTTACCTCTTCTATTATTAGATGGTCTTCTTTTTTTCTCAGAAGATTCAGGTTTTTCAGCTTGAATACCTTTAGCAAGTACTTCACCTTTAAATATCCAAACTTTAATACCAATACAACCATAAGTTGTATGACCTTCAGCAAAACCATAATCAATTCTAGCTCTTAAAGTATGTAAAGGAACTCTACCCTCTAAGTACCACTCAGTTCTAGCCATTTCAGCTCCACCAAGTCTACCAGAAACAGAAACTTTAATACCTTTAGCACCAGCTTTGATTGCATTTTGCATAACTCTTTTCATAGCTCTTCTAAATGCAACTCTTCTTTCTAATTGTTGAGCAACATTTTCAGCAGCTAATTGACCAGAAAGGAAAGGTTTTCTCTCTTCTTTAATATTTACAGCAACTTCTCTACCAACTAATTTAGCTAAATTATTTTTAAGTTTTTCAACATCTGCACCTTTTTTACCAATAATAATACCAGGTCTAGCTGCAACTACTGTTACTCTAACTTTTTTAGCAGTTCTCTCAATCATTGTTTGAGCGATACCTGCATAATAAAGTTCTTTTTTTACAAACTTTCTAATTTTATCATCTTCAGCTATATTTGCTGGCATTTTAGAAAAACTTGGAAACCATCTGCTTTCCCAGTTTCTATTTATACCAAGTCTTAGTCCAATTGGATTTACTTTTTGACCCATTACTTGTCTCCTTCTATTGCTGCAACTTCAACATAAATATGTGCCATTGGCTTATGTTTAGGTGATGCACTTCCTCTAGCTCTTGGAGTAAATCTCTTAAGAACTGGTCCTCTATCTACTCTACAGCTTGTAACTATCGCTTCTTCTGGCTCTAAACCAGCATTCGCAACAGCAGAAGCAACAACTTTAGAAATAATTCCAGCTGCCTTATTAGGTGTAAACTCTAAAGATGCAATAGCAACTTCAGCATTCATACCTTGAACTTCTCTAGCTATTAGTCTTGCTTTAATAGGAGAAAGTCTAACGAATTTTAATGTAGCTTTACTCATATTAACCTACCTTTCTTTGTACAGAACCTTTATGACCTCTAAAAGTTCTAGTAGGTGCAAATTCACCTAATTTATAACCAACATGATTTTCAGTTACATTTACAGGGATGAAATTTCTTCCATTATGTACTGTAAAAGTTAAACCAATCATATCAGGTAAAATCATACTTCTTCTTGACCAAGTTTTGATAGGTTTTTTATCACCTGTCTCATGTGCTTTAGCTATTTTTTTAGCTAAATGAGCATCAATAAATGGACCTTTTTTTATACTTCTTGCCATATTATACCCTTACTTCTTTTTTCTTGAAATGATTAATTTATCACTAGCTTGTTTCTTTCTAGTTTTATAACCTTTAGTTGGCATACCCCAAGGTGTCACAGGATGACGTCCAGAGTTAGTTTTACCTTCACCACCACCATGTGGGTGATCTATTGGGTTCATTGCAGATCCTCTAGTTTGAGGTCTTTTACCCATATGTCTTTGACGTCCAGCTTTACCAATTACAGTATTTGAAAAGTCTTCATTTCCAACAATACCAATAGTAGCCATACAAACACCAAGGATTTTTCTCATTTCACCAGATGGAAGTCTCATAATTACATATTTATCTTCTCTACCCATAACTTGTGCATATCCACCAGCTGATCTAGCGATTTGACCACCATGACCTGGTTGCATCTCTATATTATGAACCATTGTTCCTACAGGAATATTCATAAGTTGCATTGCATTACCAGATTTAATATCAAGTCCAGCAACTGCTGATTGTACTGTTGTACCAACAGTTAATCCACTTGGTTGTAAGATATATCTTTTTTCACCATCTGCATAAGTAACTAAACAAATTCTACAGTTTCTGTATGGATCGTATTCAATTGTAGATACAATTCCAGGAATGTCTAATTTATTTCTTTTAAAATCAATAATTCTATATTGTTTTGGTGCACCTGCTTGTCTATGTCTGCTTGTAATTCTACCATTATGATTTCTACCAGCAGTTGCTTTAACTTTTACTAAAAGTGATCTAACTGTTGATTTAGAAGTGATATCACCACTATCCATAACTGCCATAAATCTTCTTGCAGGTGTAATTGGTCTAAATTTTTTAATTGCCATATTTTACTCCCTTATGCCGAAAGGTTCGCTATTTCAGCGCCCTCAGGTAATGTAACATAGAATTTTTTGAAATCTGGTCTTGAACCTATTCTTCCTCTAAATCTTTTAACTTTACCATTTTGTCTTAAAGAATTAACTTTTGTTGGTGTTACACCAAAGTACTCTTTAAAAACCTCTTTTAATCCATTTTTAGTCATTCTAGGACTAGTTTGTACAACGATTACTCCATTTTCTTGAAGTTCGATTGTTTTTTCTGTATAAAGGATTGATTTGATATCTGTAATATCTGCCATATTGTACCCCTATATTAAGCTATCAATTACAGCTTTTTCAATTAAAATTGAATGGTAAGCAGCAACGATATAAGCATTTAATTCTGATTTTTCAATCACATAACATTTTTTAATATTTCTAAAAGCAAGATAAGTTTGCTCATCAAAATTTTCAACAACAATTAATAAATCTCTTTTATCCATTTTATTAACGATTGCAGCAGCATCTTTAGTTTTACCAGATTCAACTTTTACTGAATCTACTATAGATATAGCGCCTCTCTCAGCTTGTGCATTAATTGCATAGTTAAGAGCAAGAACTTTTTGCTTTTTATTAATTTTTTGGTTGTAGTTTCTATCCGATGGTCCAAAAACTTGTCCACCACCTACAAATAGTGGTGATCTTTTTGATCCATATCTAGCTCCACCAGATCCTTTTTGAGCTTTAGGTTTTTTACCACCACCTCTAACATCAGATCTATTTTTAACTCTAGCAGTATTTGCTCTTAAAGAAGATAAATACGACTTTACATATAAATGTAAATTATGTGCATTTATACCTTCAAATTTTTCACCTAAAACTAATTCTCCATTAGCTTCAAATTTTTCATTTAAAACAATTAAACTACTCATTATGCTATCCTTACTCTACCAAAAGTTCCATTTGCACCAGCAACTGAACCTTTAAGTACTAAAATTCCAGTTTCTGCATCAAAAGAAACTATATCATTTTTATGTGTTGTTGTTGCACAACCATAATGACCTGGCATTTTTTTACCTGGCTGAACTCGTCCTGGCCACTCTGCATTACCAATAGAACCAGTTCTTCTCCCCATTCTATGACCATGAGATGCTCTACCACCTGCGAAATTCCATCTTTTAACTACACCAGCAAAACCTCTACCCTTAGAAGAAAAAGTTGATTTAATTACAACACCTTCAACAAGTGCAGATAGATCTAAATCTCCAGCTTCTGTATTTGAACTAGCAACAGTAGCAAATCTATTATATTCTTTGCTTAAATTATATTTTTTCTGTTGACCTTCAATAGTCTTATTAAACTTTTTACCATTAGAGTAAGCAACTATAGCTGTTCCATCAGTAACTTCACATACTTTAGTTTCAACAACTCTTACAAGTGTTACAGGTATAGCAGGTACATTAATAGTTCTACTCATACCGATTTTTTCAACAATATATTCCATTTCGTACCTCCTATTCTTTACCCATTGATCTAACTTCTACATCCACTTCTGGTGCAAGGTCAAGTTTCATCAATGAATCTATTGTATCTGGTGTTGCAGACATTATATCAATAACTCTAGAGTGAATTCTAATTTCAAATTGCTCTCTACTTGATTTATTAACATGTGGTGACTTAACAACAGTATATCTTCTAAACTTTGTTGGCATTGGTATTGGCCCTACAAGTTCAGCTCCTGTTCGTTTAACAGCTTCAATTATTGAAGCAACAGATCTATCTAAAACTCTGTGATCGTAAGCTTTAAGCTTTAATCTAATTTTTTCCATTTTTTTCCTTTAAAGAACTCGTCAAGTATTATTTTAATACAACCCTGACAGTATGTATGAACGCGGATTATAACAAAATTATTCTAAGATGTCAATAAAATAGTATCTTTTCATAACTTTTTAATCAATTTATTTCCTTTTAAAAAGGAATAGTATATACTGTTATTATGAATAAACTTGAAACAATATATGAAAATGAGATAAACTTTCCTACATTTCTTGAAAGAAAAATCAAAATTGAGAATAATTTTACTATTCTTTATGGCGCTAAAGCTACTGGTAAAACATTTTTAATTTATGACTATTTAGCTTCATCAAATAAAAATTATCTATATATAGATTTAAATAATTTTAAAATTAATTTAACAATATTTAATCATATTCAACAATTTATTGATGATAATGATATAGAGATATTAATTATAGAAAATTACATATACAGTATCAAACTACCAAAAATAGATTCAATAATTTTATCTACTAATGAATATCAACCATTAAATAGTTTTATTCCATTAGAAGTTATGCCACTGGATTTTGAAGAATATTTATTATTTGATACAAAACATCAAAACACAACCAATAGTTTTAATAGTTTTTTAAAATATGGTAATTTACCAGATATTATAGAATATAAAGATTTTAAAAAACCATATAAAAATCAAGAAACTTTAGAGTTATATGAAAAAAATCCAACATCATTA
>DAOVXU010000148.1 GCA_030635995.1 Arcobacter sp.
AAGATATTATTTGGAAAGGTGGAAAAGATATATTAGAATTATCTTTAAAATTAAAAGATTTTAATGGTATATCAAAAGTAACTCCACCAAAAGCTTTAACTGCAACTTTAAGAGAATATCAACAAGATGGATTGAATTGGTTAAATTTTTTATATGAGTTTAAATTTGGGGGAATATTGGCAGATGATATGGGGCTTGGTAAAACTATACAAACTTTAACCCATCTTTCAAAACTAAAAGAGGATGGAAAGCTTACCTCTGCTTCTTTAATAGTGATGCCAACTTCACTTATAGCAAATTGGAAAAATGAGATAAAAAAGTTTACACCAAATCTATCTGTATTGTCTTTGCATGGGAGTGATAGGAAAAAGAGATTTAAAGATATTGAGAAATATGATATTTTGCTTACAACTTATCCACTTATTGTACGAGATAAAGAGTTATTTGATGAAAAAGAATTTTTATATATTATTTTAGATGAAGCCCAAAAGATAAAGAATTCAAATACAAAGATGACAAAAGCAATAAAAACTTTTAAAAGTGAATATAAACTAGCACTTAGTGGTACACCTATTGAGAATCATATAGGGGAGTTGTGGAGTATTTTTAGTTTTCTTATGCCAGGATTTTTAGATAATTATAGTTTTTTTAAAAATTATTATCAAAATCCTATAGAGAAAGAGAATGATATAAAAAAGCAACAATTATTAAATAAAAAGATAAAACCATTTATACTAAGACGAACAAAAGAGGTAGTTGCTACTGAGTTACCCTCAAAATCTATTATAGTAAAATATACACAATTTGATACAAAACAATCAAAACTTTATGAATCTATAAGAGTTACTATGGAGAAAAAGGTAAGGGAAGCAGTTGCTTCAAAAGGTATAGGTTCTTCACATATCACTATACTTGATGCACTTTTAAAACTAAGACAAGTGTGTTGTGATCCAAGTTTACTTAAAATTGATGAGGTAAAAAAGATACAAGAATCTGCAAAATTAGAGTTACTTTTAGATCTATTAGCTGAACTTTTAAGTGAAGGTAGAAAGATACTATTGTTTTCACAATTTACCTCAATGCTGAAAATTATAGAAGAGAAGATAATAGAACAAAATATAAGTTATACAAAACTTACAGGCTCTACAACAAAAAGAGAAGAGGTGATAGAGAAGTTTACAAGTGGACAAGCTGATATATTTTTAATATCACTAAAAGCAGGGGGAGTTGGACTAAATCTAACACAAGCAGACACAGTTATTCACTATGACCCTTGGTGGAATCCCGCTGTTGAAAATCAAGCAACAGATAGAGCGTATAGAATAGGGCAAGATAAAAAAGTTTTTGTTTATAAACTTATAGTTGAAAATACTATTGAGGAAAAGATATTAGAGATGCAAAAAAGAAAACAATCTTTACAAGATGGTATTTACAATAAAGATGGACAAAAAGATGATATAAAGTTTAGTGGTGATGAACTTTTGGAATTATTAAAGTAAAAGGATTATAAAACGCACCTTGTGCTATTATCAGTCAATATTGAAGAACTAAAAAAAGCGAAAGAACAAACGATTATAACGAATGAATTATTTACAATACAATGGGAGATTATATAGATGGCACAAACTGAAAATCAAAAGAAACTACTAAAAATACTAAACGAAATATTCCAACTTGACCAAAGTGATTTGGATTTTGGAAGTTATAGGATTATAAATAGTAAGAGTATCAAGATACTAGAAAGGTTAAAGCAATGAATGCAAGTGAGATTAAGTTTGAAGAGTTTTTCAATAAGAAAAAAACAAATTTTATTATTCCAGTATATCAAAGAAATTATGATTGGAAAGATACTCAATGTAAAGAGTTTATGAGAGATATAGAAGCTTTAATAAACAAAGAGAGAGAAACACACTTAGATAACCTAATATGTGACGAAGACCACTATAAGGTGAAGTTGATAGAGCAAGAGTTTAAGAAATTGATGTTTGGAGAATAATATGAGTGAAGAAAAAATTTCTATAACTAACTCTTTTGTTTCCGATATTAAAGAAATAATAGATTCTTCTCGTGACAAAGCTGTGAGAAGTGTAGAATTTTACCGTGTTCAAATGTATTGGGAATTGGGTGAGAGAATATTTAATGAAGAGCAATGTGGTAAAAAGAGAGCTGATTATGGTTCATTTTTAATTAAAAATCTTGCAAAAGAGCTTGAGCCTCAGTTTGGTTCTGGTTTTTCACAAAGACAATTGGAAAGAAGTAGAAAGTTTTATCGTGAATTCCCAATTGCGTCCGCACTGCGGTCGCAATTCAATTGGTTCCAATATCGTACTCTTATCTCAATTTCTGATAAAGACAAAAGAGAATATTATGAATTAGAAACTGTAAAAAATAGATGGAATGGCAGAGAGTTAGAACGACAAATAAATTCTCAACTATATGAACGGTTGCTTATTAGTAATGATAAAAATAGTGTTATGGCAGTAGCACGAGAAGAGAAAATACCAACAACAGCTACCGAAATAATCAAAGACCCAATGTATCTTGAGTTTTTAGGACTTGAACAAAAGCCTCACTACTATGAAAAAGAGTTGGAATCAGCATTGTTGGAACACATTCAAGAGTTTCTTCTTGAACTTGGTAATGGATTTACTTTTGTAGCAAGACAAAAACGACTTCTACTTGAAGATGATGAGTTTTTTGCAGATTTGGTATTTTATAACCGTCTTCTAAAATGCTTTGTTATTGTTGAACTTAAAACTGATAAAATTACTCATCAAGATCTTGGTCAACTTCAAATGTATGTAAATTATTATGATAGGTATGAAAAGAGTGAAGATGAAAAACCAACTATTGGAATTCTTTTAACACCAAACAAAAACCATACAATTGTTGAACTTACTCTACCAAAAGAGAGCAATGTATATGCATCTGAATACCAACTATATTTACCTAAAAAAGAGTTGTTTGAAAATGAAGTTGAAAAATGGGTTACAGAATTTGAAGAGTCAAAAAGGTTGACAAAAGATGAAATTTAATGATGTAGCAAAGCGGAATTCCTTTGGACAAAAATTAGTACTAAATAGCTATATATTTTCTCTTTTAGGTGTAAAAGATTTAGAAGAGTTAAACAAATCATTTAAAGAGGATAAAGATAATTATATTAAAATGATGTTTGATAAGATATTATAATTTTAAAAGAGGTAAAGATGAAATATTTAATGGCAATAGATGCAGGTACTGGGAGTGTACGAGCAGTTATATTTGATACTTTTGGTAATCAAATAAGTGTATCACAATCAGAATGGACACATCTTGAAGAGAAAAATGTACCAAATAGTATGAGTTTTGATTTTAAGAAGAATTGGAAACTTACAGTTAGTTGTATAAAAAAGGCTATTAAAAAAGCAAAAATAGACCCTAAAGATATTTTAGCTCTTAGTGCTACAAGTATGAGAGAGGCGATAGTTTTATATGATAAAGATGGAAAAGAGTTATGGGCAGTTGCAAATGTAGATGCAAGAGCTTCAAAAGAGGTAAAATATTTAAAAGAGAATTTTAAAGGTATTGAGGAGGAATTTTATAAACTTTCTGGTCAAACATTTGCTTTAGGTGCATTGCCTAGAATTATGTGGCTTAAAAATAATCATCCTAAAATTTATAACAAAGTTGCATCTGTATCTATGATAGGGGATTGGATACTTGCAAAGCTTAGTGGAGTGATAGCCGTTGATCCTTCAAATGCAGGGACTACTGGAGTATTTAATTTAGAAAAACGAGATTGGCACAATGATATGGCTAAAAGAGTTGGAATAAAAGATGATATTTTTCCATCTTGTTATGAAACTGGAACTATAATAGGTAGCGTAACTTTAAAAGCTTCAAAAGAGACAAATTTAAGTCAAAATACAAAAGTTGTATCTGGTGGTGGAGATGTTCAGTTAGGTTCTGCTGGTCTTGGCGTGGTTAAGAAAAATCAAGTGGCGATACTAGGTGGAAGTTTTTGGCAACAAATAGTAAATATACCTACAACTACAAAATTACCCAAAGATATGGGTATAAGGGTAAATCCTCATGTAGTTCCTACACTTTCACAAGCTGAAGGGATAACATTTTTTAGTGGATTGGTTATGAGATGGTTTCGAGATGCTTTTTGTGATATGGAAAAACTTGAAGCAAAAAAAAGAGGGATAGATGTTTATAGTTTATTAGAGGAAAAAGCCTCTAAAGTACCTGTTGGTTCTTATGGTATTTTGCCAATATTTAGTGATAGTATGAAATATGGTAAGTGGTATCATGCAAGTCCTAGTTTTATAAATCTATCAATAGACCCTACAATTTGCAATAAAGCAAGTATGTTTAGAAGTTTACAAGAAAATGCTTGTATAGTATCAAATATAAATCTAAAAAATATTGAAAAGTTTACAAATATAAAAGTAAAAGAGATAGTATTCGCAAGTGAGGCAAGTA
>DAOVXU010000267.1 GCA_030635995.1 Arcobacter sp.
TAAAAGAATTTCCCATAATTTTAATCTTTGCTCTTGGGTAGGTTTTGTAAATTCTATCTTATAATTAAATATTCTGGAAAATGCTTTATCTATACTTTCAAGTAGATTTGTAGTTGCTATCAAAATACCATCAAAATTTTCGATTTGTTCTAAAAATATATTTTGCATCTGATTGTGCATCTTATCACTTCCTGCACTTGTACCTGTCACTCTATTGCTTAAAAATTGGTCAGCCTCATTTAGTAGTAAAATAGGTTCGGTTTTTGTTTTTATACAAAGTTCTTTATAGCTATCAAATATTTTTCTTACATTTTTTTCACTCTCACCTACATATTGAGATAATATTTTACTACAATCAAAACTAAGAACTTCCCTTTTTAAAGATTTTGCAATAGCAAGAGCTGTTATAGTTTTACCAGTACCTGCTCCTCCATAAAATATAATTCTAGCATCTATCCCTTTTTTCTTATCTTTTATCCCCCACTCTTTAAGCTTATTTACTACATTTTTATCAACTTGCTTTAAAAGTAGATTTAAAGTTTCTTTTGTTTTTGGATTTAAAACAATCTTATCTAAATCTTTTTTTGGTTCGATTAGTTCAAATATCTCTTGCTCGGCAATAATCATATTTAGTTTTATTTTTTGTTGTCTTTTTACTTTTTTTGTTGGGTGTGATATTTTATATAAAATTTGTTCTGGGATATAAAAGTTTCTATTTATACCACCAAAAGGGGTAAGCATCTCATCATAATCAACAATAGAATTAGAGATAAGGTTTCCACTCTCCTCAAGTAAACTTCTATGTTTTATCTTCTCATAATCATCGCTTGAAATAAGAGCAATTAGAGAGTTCATATCTCTTATAGATTCATCACCTCCACTATATTCCTCTTTTAAAAGTGCTACAAATATCATCTGCTCTTTAGAGTCAAGATTGTATTGTTTAAAAAAGTTTTCAAGCATAATATCATCTTTTGTTACTTCAATTCTCTCAATAATTCTATTTTCTAGTAAAGTTAGTTTTGATTTTAATCTACTAATATTTGGAGTATTGTTATCAAAATTATGTTTTAAGACATTTAATTTTTGAGCTAAATCTATTTTGAAAAACTGATCTTGAAGATACTCCAAATGGTCACCATATGCTGTTATCTCTGGAAGAATTAAATCTAAAGAACCAACCTCTAAAAGTTTTAAAAAAGAGGGGCTTAACGAGATAGTTGTATTTATAATCTCAAGTTGTGATAGTTCACTTAGCTTAATAGGTATCATACTTTGTTGAACTATCCAACCAAGCTCTAAAAGGTTTTTTATAAGATAAACTTTATTTAGATGTTCAAAAGTTTTTAGATCATAAAATTCAGCTAATATATCAACAGCAACAATATTTGTAATACCTATAATATATTGTTTTGTAAGGTGTTGTAATATTTTTATCTCATCTAAAGAACATTTTAATTGGATAAAAATATCAAGTTTTTCTAGGTTTTGGGCTTCTATAAATTGTATTGTATTATTCATTTTAAATCTTATTTATATCCATATATTATCAATA
>DAOVXU010000023.1 GCA_030635995.1 Arcobacter sp.
AAAAAATAGAGATGATGTGATTAAATTATTGGCTATATTAGTTAAAATACTAGATAAATATGATGTTAAATATTATCTTGATTTTGGAACACTTATTGGAGCTATTCGAGATAAAGGTCTAATCCCTTGGGATGATGATATTGATATCTCTCTATTAAATGAAGCAGACTATTCTAAAATACCTAATATTCTAAAAGAGATAGAAAAAGAATATAAATATAGAACTTATCTATTTACTTTTAAATCTGCAAATAAAAAAAGAATACAAAGAAATAGGACAATATATCAAGAGAAGGTAAGTTTTACTGATAATAACAACTTCCAAATTGCAAAAATAAGAACTAATAAGTTTTGGATATTTGGAAGAGGAAATTCTTGTATTGATATATTCTTTAAATATACTTATAATAATAAAAGTTGTTGGTTAGCTTATGGTCAAGAGAATAGTGTTCCTTTAAAATATATGAGTAAAGATTTAATTGATATTGACTTTTGTGGTTTAAAATGTAAAATACCAGAGGATTATGATAAATATTTAACATATAAATATGGTGATTGGAAAGTTCCTAATGAACATTGGACTCATGAAGACAATGATTTTTCAATAGATTAATAAATTATAATGTTAAAGAAATATCAGCAACAATTTAATTTAATTAGTATAATGAATTATTTAATTATTATCTATGCTGTTAGTATACCTTATTATAAGCACTTTACCAAAGAAATAGGTGTCTTACTTCTAGTACTATGGATTATAGATGGTAATCTTAAAGTAAAACTTAGAATACTTTTAAATTCAAAGGTAATATTATTTTTTATACTTTTTATACTTTATAATTTAGTATCACTTTTATGGACATATAATTTAAATAGTGCATACGAATATATAATAAAATATAAATACTATATACCTATTCTCATTATATTTACTACAATTAAACAAGAGTATATTAAATATACAATAATTGCCTTTTTAAGTAGCATGTTTGTTAGTGAAATTATTACATATGGAATATATTTTGATTTTTGGACAACTCAGTATTATCAATTAAAAGGCAGTTTAAGTCCAACTGCATTTATGAGTCATACAATTTATAGTGCTATCTTAGCATTTGTATCAGTGATGACGTTAAATAAAGTTATTTTATCAAATAATAATATAACTAGATTTATTATGATAATATTTTATATAAGTATATCTTTAAATTTATTGATATCAGGTGGTAGGACAGGGTTAGTGCCATTTCTATTTGTTCATATTATATCATTTATATTTTTATATAAATTAAAGTTGAAATATATTATATCGGGAATAGTAATTATTAGTGCAATGTTTTTTATTGGATATAATAATATTAATAGTTTTAAAAATAGAATTGATCAAGGATATTCTGATATTAATCAAATGATAGATAAAAATAATTATAAAACACCAGTCGGAACACGATATGCAATGATATATGTTGGATTAAATATTACATATGATAATCTATTATTTGGAGTAGGTATAAAAGATAATATGGATGAGATGATAACCTATGCTAACAGTATAAAAAAATTTGATTTTAGACATTTGAAATTATATTATAAATGGCATTTTCATAATCAATATATTGATATATTAACACAATTAGGAATAATTGGTTTAATTCTATTTATGGGAATATTTTATACTTTATTTAGATTACCAATTAAAGATAAAGAAATATCAAATATTAAATTTTTATTTGTCTTTACTTTTTTATTTTCAATTATATCTAGTGATTTATTTCATCAGATGCATTATATGCATATGGTAGGTTTATTAATTGGTTTATTGTTGGCTCAGAATAAATTTGAAAATTTAGAAAATTTAAAATGTTAAATATCTATTTCTACGTAGCATACCCATACTATTTCCCACACTTTCTACCCATTAGTAAAGTATTTAAATCTTATGGGCATGAGATAACATATATACTATCTGATAAACAAAATTCTAAAAATATGGAAGATATTGCGAAAGAGAATAATTTAGATTATAAGTTTGGTGAAGAAAATCTTATTGATGGAAAAGCTGATATAATCTTTTTTGCTAATCCTAATGATATAGCTAAAGATATTAAATCTATCACAATTTTTTTAGAGCATGGAATAGGAACTAAATCAACTTCATTTTATAAGACAATAGAGTATTTTGATATCTATATAACAGAAGGTAGTCAAAAGTATAATACCTTAAAAACTCTATATCCTCAATATGAATATAAATTAGCAAATGTAGGTTTTTCTAAATTTGATGAAATTATTAATTTTTCAAATGAAGATAAAGAGAAATTATTTAATAAGTATAAACTTGATACTAATAAAAAAACAATTCTTTATGCCCCTACATTTTTCCCATCATCTATTGAAAAAATGGCGGATGATTTTCCAAATGAATTTAATGATTGTAATATAATAGTAAAACCACATTATCTAACATACGAAAGAAAAAGATATAAAAAACAACTAAATAAATTTAATAAATGGGAGCAATATAATAATTGTGTTGTTATGCCATTGAGTGAATATAATTTAGTTCCATTTTTAGCTATATCGGATATTATGATAAGTGATGAAAGTTCAGCTATGTTTGAGTTTGCAGCTTTAAATAAGCCTGTTGTATCAAATAGGTATTTTAAGCTTAGATGGTCTTACTATTTAATGCCATGGAAATTAACTAAAAGAATTGATAAAAGTAAAGAGTTTTATAGAACAATTTTAGATAATGCAAATAACTATGAAGAGACAATAAACTATACAAAAGAAGCCTTATCAAATCCTAGAAAACTTGAAGATAAAAGATTGAAATTTAGTAAAGATTTATGTGGTGATATTGATGGTAAAGTTTCAAATAGAATATATAATGTTGTATTAAATAAAATAAAAAGTGGTAAAAATGAATTATAAAGTTATAGAGTCTAAATATAGTGAATTTTTATTAAATATAAAAGAATATTTTTCTAAAGAAGATAATATTGTAATATATGATAAGAGAAATATTATAAAAGTTATCAGGTACAATAATCAAAAGTATGTAATCAAATCATTTAAAATACCTCATATTATCAATAAAATAGTTTATAAATTTTTCAGAGATTCAAAAGCTAAACGATCTTATGTAAACTCTGTAAAACTAATAGAGTTAAATATAAATACACCAAAACCAATAGGATATATTGAGTTTGACACAGCTGTTTTTTTTAAAGAGAGCTTTTATATAAGTGAATTTTTTGATTTTGATTTTGAGATAAGAGCTGTATTTATAGATGATAAGTTTGAGAATAGGGTAGAGATACTAGAAAAGTTTGTTGAATTTACATATGATCTTCATAATAAAGGAGTATATCATATAGACTATTCTCCAGGGAATATACTTATAAAAAAAATAGATGGAGAGTATCAATTTTATATAATTGATGTAAATAGAATGAAGTTTTTAGAGTTTGATTTGGATTTAAGAATGAAAAGTATCTCTAAGCTAACATCAAATAATATTGACAATGAATTTATAGCAAAATATTATTCTCAAATAGCAAATTTGAATAGTAGTGAATTATTAGAAAAATACAATTTTTATTTAGATGAACAACAAAAATATTTGGCGAATAAGAAAAAGTTAAAAAAATTACGTAGTTGATTTTAATAATCTATAGTTTATCATTAGTTTCTTCCATTGTTTATGGATTCTATATTTAGTAAATAGTGTAGAGTGTATATGCAACCATAGTTTCCATCCAAATCGTCTAGAACCTAGCCCATCTATAATAATTAACTGAAATTCATTAGGTTGAATCTCTTGGCATAAAATATTTGATAGTACAACATCTCCGAAAACTATCATATTTTCTTGAAGATATTTTTTAAGAGTATCTAATAGTGATTCTTCTTTGGTATTTGTAAGTCTACGTTCTCTTATAATATCTTCAAATGATTTAGAATATATATCATTGTAGTCTAGTATTGACTCAAATACTATCCCTTGTCCTAAATTAGTTTGTATCTCTTGATAATATTTAGAAATATGTTTATATGATATGTTTTTTGTTTTTAAATAATTATAATAATAAATATCTAAATTGTTTTGATTTCTATTTATATTGTTACAATATTGTATTTTGACTATTTTTGATTTATCTTGTGGGTTTATATAGCATTCTCGTTCAGCACCTTTAGCAATAAATAAATTCTGATTTAATATTGTCATTAATTTAAACCATATTTTTTATATATTTTAAACTTACGCAATAATGGTAATTTTCTTGTTACAGGGATACCATACTGCTCTTCATATTCTAATGTGGCATCTATCATCCGTTTTGCTGATTTACCATCATTATATGGGTGATATTGCTTAATAGTCGATTGTCTATTATTTTTATATGTATCTTTCCCACTTATGATATTTAATGTTGCATCTAGCATTCTTGTTTCATCATTGATATCTAACCAGTTGATATTTTCTGAGATACTATTAAGTGTTATAACAGGCTTGTCAAGAAGTATAAATTCATATACAACAGAAGAGGTATCACTTATCATTAAGTCAGATATTTGAAGTAGTGGAGTGATATCTTTTTCATCTGATATAATAAGATTCTTTGATCCTAGTTGATGGTACTTCTTTTTTATCTTAGTATCCATCTTATCATGAAATTTGATAATAACTAAAATATCATTGTGATTGCTTAACTTTTCTATTGTATTTAAAAGTTTTACACCTGAGGTTAGTGATGGTGAAAATGTGGGAGAATATAAAATAATATGTTTTGTATCGTATTGTTTTAATAAAGATAGTTTATATTCTTTAGTTTGCATGGTTATTGTATATAGATCATCTAATTTACACCAGCCAGTTTCTTTAACTTTAAAATTCTTATGTTTAGATGCTAACTCTTGGAATCTATTTGTAAAATATGGACCTTGGGTTAAATATAGATCAAAATAATCTCTTATTCTAAAATGACCTTTTTTCTCACCTGCAAGTCCATGAAATATTTGTACTTTTATCCCTTGTAAAAAATGTGGAACTTCATTGCCTGGGACAAATATAGCATCAGATTTATAATTTTTAATATCATTGATATTTGTTGTATATGTACTATTTGAATAGGGAAATAGATTTTCTATATTCTTAGGTATATACCAAACACAGTTATATCTTCTTTTAAGAATTTCCTTTTCTAACGGTTTCAATATAGAAAAAGCATATGGTAAGTTACAAAATAATACAAACTTCATATTTTATTTTAACAATATTTTATTTAAATTAGTATAAAATGATAATAATATTAAAAAGGATGTTTATGGTGCAAAAATCTCGCATGTTAGCAATTGGTGTAGTAATAAACAACAATTTAATTGTTGAAAGGTTTATATAGTTGAATTTTCCTTGGGACCAATATTCAGATCAGCCACATATCTTAAAGAGAGATCAAAAAAAGATTTTAAGAGAGGGTCATTTTTTTGATTTTATTATACTTTTACTTACTAATGTTTTTTATTTTCCGTATCTATTAGTAAAATTTTTATTAAAAAATAAAAAGATCAATAAAGAATCATTAAACTCATCTTTTTATGGGCTTTGTGTAAACCTTGATAAAGGTGATATTCAACAACAATTAGTAGAAGAATTAGGTGTAAAATCACTGCAAATTAGAGTGTTTTTAAATGATGTTAAAAATATAAATGATTATGTAGATTTTGTGAAAAGTTTGGGAGTAAATAAAGAGATTTTAATCACTATTATTCAAGATAGAGAGCATATTGAAAATCAAGAGCTTTTATCTAAAGATATAACAATTATATTTAAAGCTTTTAATGGGCTTGCTACTGAATTCCAAATTGGAAATGCTATCAATCGTATCAAGTGGGAATTTGTATCTATAGAAGAGTATTTGAAATTTTTCCAAACTATTCAAATAGTAAGGGATAAAAGCTTTAAGGATATTAAACTTATTGGGTCATCGGTTATAGATTTTGAATATCATTTTACTATAAGAACACTATTTAATAGTTTTAAAGTACATTTTGATAAAGTAGCTAGTTTACTTTATGTTGATAGAAGAGGAAGTGCTAAAAATACTCAAATGGGTATATTTGACTTAGAAAATAAAATCGAATTTTTAGACACGATTGTTAGAGGTTCATCTCAAGCATCAAATGAGATATATATTACAGAAACAAATTGGCCATTAAGTGGAACAGCTCCTTATGCTCCTACAAGTGAGAAAGAGTGTGTGAGTCAAGAAGATTATTCCAAGTACATGTTGGAGTATTTCGCTATTGCTAAACAGACTGGTAAAATCTCAAGAGTTTATTGGCATCAATTAATTGCCCCTGGATACGGATTGGTTGATAATCGTGATGGAAAGATACGAAAAACAAAAGCTTTTGATAATTTTAAGAAGATGATAGAAAATGCAAACTAATAAAAATATGGGAGTGTTAAATATATTTATTGATTGTTTTCATTAATTCCATCATATTGATAGGTTTCATTTGATAATTATCTATCCCCATTTTGTTTATTTCTTGAATATTACTGTTCTTATTATCATATGCAGTTGTTACAATTATAGGGATATTTTTATTTTTATTTCTAATGTTTTTAATCATCTCTACCCCTGACATTAAAGGCATCTCTAAATCAGTAATAATTAAATCAAAATCGCCACTATTAAATTTTTCTAAACCATCTTCACCATTTAATGCTACCGTAATATTGGGTATTATTGTATTTAACGACTTAGCTGTTGTGTCTCTTAATTGATCTTCATCTTCTACATATAAAATTCTTAAATTTTTTAGTTTTTCAATATTCATTTAATTTCCTATATTATCTTGAGGGATAATTATTTTAAAATTTGCTCCAGTATAATTTATACCTTCATATCTGTACTTTTCATTTTCTACAGATAATTCTCCATTCATATTTTTTACAATTATATTTTGACACATATATAAACCTATCCCTGTACCTTGAGCTTTATGTTTTGTTGTAAAATACGGTTCAAACACTTTATTAAGTATATCAGGTGCTATACCACCTGCATTGTCCTTTATCTCTACAATTACATTATTTTTATCTTTATAAATATCTACAAATATAAATAACTTTTGATCAGACTTGGTTATTAATATATCTCTTGCATTATTTAATATATTGATAAAAACTTGGGTTAGCTCACCTTTTAACCCCACCATATCTATACTATCTAACTTTTCAATTATTTCAATATCATCTTTTTCAAATTTACTTTTAATTATACCCAAAGTTTTAAGATAAATATCTTTTATATTAAAACTTTCTTTATTTTTATTTGTATTAAAGAAATCTTTAAAGTCAGATATGGTTTGTGAAAGAAATTGAGCTGAATTATTTATAGTAGTTAATGCTTCATTTTCTTTTTCATTAGTAGATAATCCAAACTCTCTTTGCATAAGTATCCCTGTAGATGCTGAAGATATAACAGAAAGAGGTTGTCTCCATTGGTGTGCAATGTTTTCAAGCATTTCACCCATAGATGCCATTTTAGATTGTTGTACTATTATATGTTCTTTTTTAATTAACTCTTTAGTTTGTTTTTTTACCTCTTCTTCTAAATTTTGAGTATATAGTTCTAATTGTTTATTTTTTAATTCTATAGAATCTATCATTGTGTTAAAGTTCATTGCTAATATCTGAAATTCGTCATTTGTACTTAAGTTTATTCTGTTTTTGAAATTACCAGAGATAATTTGAAGTGTAGAGTTTGTTAATATATCTATTGATGATAGTATTCTTTTGGATAACTATAATAAAATGATAAGTGTAATTAAAAATACAGAACTAAATAATATAAGTATTTGATAAAATAGTTCATCTTTTATTCTATCAATATATTTAGTAGTGTGTCCTATCAATATTGAAGCAGATATAGATGAATCAATATTTTTTAGTTTTCTAGCAGATACAATATATTCATTGTTTTTATGATTAATTCTTTTAAAATGGTTTTGATTTTTTAATAATGTTTGATATGCTATATAATCAACAGGTAAAATATCCAAAGTGGTTTCTTCTCCCCATTTCGTTGAACTCATAATGGCACTATTTCCTACAAATGCAAGTTTTATATTATCATTTGTTTTTATATTTTCTAAAAAAGTATCATTTATAAAATACCCAATAAGTACCATCCCTAAGATAGTTGCTTTATCTATTATTGGATATGAAGAATATACTATAAGGCTTTCTCTTTCTCTTAAAATTTTAGTTATAGGTGCTTTTAATAAAAATGTTTGTTTTACAATATCTTGATAACTTAAATAATCAGTAACTTGATAATTACTACCAACTTGGGAGATGATTTGACCTTTTTTATTTAGTAAAATAATAGAATCAGCAGATATTATATTTTTTTCAATTTTAAGTATATTTGATAGATTTGATAAATCTTTTGTAATTATTTTATTTGTTAAATCATTATTAAGAATAGTATGTTTAGCCCATATTTGTGAAGTTTGACCAATAACTTTGATAAAGTTTTCAGCTATATTTAAGGCATTTGTAAACTCTTTTGAAATATTTTTATTTATAATATTATTGGTATATGTTGTTGTGATAATGTAGCTAGTGAAGAAACTTAAACTCAATATAACACTTATAGTTATAAAAATCTTTACAATTATTTTTTTATAAAATGGCAATTTCATTTTAACTCTTTTATTGTATCTGCTAAGTTCTTTTTATTATAAAACTTTTTATAAGCATCTTTTGCCCACTCTACTGATTTATCAGAGTGGCAACTTCCATTTTGACATGAATTTGGCATACCATATTTTTGGGTAGCTTCTGGTGGAATTATTTTAAAAGCATGACTTCTTAAGCTAAATTTACCACCAGTTTTAACTATTTTAGGCATATGACAATCTACACAACCAACTTTATTTGTGGGACATGGATAATGCTTTTTATTATTTTTCATAGTTTTTGTTTGTTTGGTATGACAATCTTTACAACTATCTTCAGCTTTATGTTTTGCATCTTCTAGTTCGTGTGGATTATGACATACTACACAAGTGATACCCTCTTTTGCATTTACAAGGTTTGGTAATATGATTTTTTTTGTATTGTTAGGATTCTCTTTTTGTCTTTTCTTTATAATATAATCCCCACTATGGCATTTCAAACACTTATCAGTTGGTTCTTCATTGCAAGAGTCATTTCTTTTAATTCTTAAATTCTTTAAAGACGAGGCATGTGCAGATTTTGCAAAATCAGCATACTCTTGATGCCTATTTTTAGATACGCCATTACCCCACCAATTTTTACCTTTTTTATCTGTTTGAGATGTTGTTGGCTTAAATTTTTTACTTAGTTCCATCCCTGGAAGATATTCAGTTGGAAAGTTAAATTGTACTTCTGTTTGATGGGTCATAATGGTATTTTCTATTCCACGGCTATGGCATTGCCCACAAACTGCTGGTTTTATTGTTGTTACTATATCTTCTTTATTTTCTAAAATATCTTTTAGAGTTTGTGAATTGTGGCAGATATTACATTCAAAGTTTTTTAACATACTTTTATTTTGAACATGTTGAGATGCCGGACCATGACAAGATTCACAACCTACACCATATTCTATAAATTCTCCAGTTTTTTTATCTAATCCTGTAGTATGACATCCATTACATTTTTGTGTTAATGGAGTTTTATGCCATTTTTTTACTTTATAAGGTATCCATTTTTTTGTTAATTCCATCCATTTCGCAGGGAAAGGGTACATCTCTCCATCTATCTCTCTTGCAAAAACTTGCTCCCATTGATAACCAATAATTACATCTATATCATCAATATCAAAATTTACAAAATCAGGTCTATTCTTAAAATCTGCAATAATTTGTGATTTGTCTGTAAATTTTTTAAATATTTTTGGATGTGAAGAGTGTGACCATGATTTGTGTTTTTCGCTATGGCATTGCTTACAACTTTTACTACCTACATAAAAAGATTTATCTCCTTTTATAATTGTGGTGTCTTTATGGAGATATATAGATACTATTAAAGTTAATATAATTAGAAGTAATAGATATTTTACTGTTTTCATTAAATTTTAAACCTTATATTTTTATTTAACAATTATATTCCTTTTTCTATTAAAGTAATATTCTATACATATTAAATAATTATTTTGCTATAATCTTTGTAATAAAATAATAGGATAAGAATGAGAATTTACTATAAAAAAGAGACAAATTTAACTAGAGATCTTGAATCTACACAAGATATTACATTATATAAAAAACCAGGATGGTTAGAAAATATAGGTTTTAAAACTATTATTTATCCTGATATTTATTTTCATACAGGTGTAATCAATAATTTCTCAAAAACTTTAATCCAAAATAGTAAAATTACTATTGTAAATTCTTCTATTTTGCAAGATATATTAGTTGAAACTCTAAATATAGATAAGGATAAAGTAAAAGTTATATTTCCTGCTGTTGAGATAGTTGATTTTAAAAAAAAAGAGATTAAAAAACCTTTTTATCAAACACACAGTATAGATAAAGATAAAAAGATTATATATTTTACAGCAAAAAATTTTAAAAAATCAGGTTTTGAAAATTATTGTGATATTTTAACAAAAATAGAAAGAACAAATTATAAAGCAGTAATAACTATAACTGAAGATAGTGAAAAAATATATGTGCAAGATGTTTTAGCTCAATATAAATTAGAAGATGATGTGTTAATTGTAGAAGAGGAGATATTTGAGATAGCTGATATATTTTTATTGCCAACTACATATAGTAATTTTTCAATAAATATTCTTAAAGCAATGGCATCTAAATGTGTAGCATTTGTCCCTGAAAATAATTATGCAGTTGAATTAGTTGATGTTTTTTCTATAATGAAAGAGAAAAATGATTTAAATACAGCATATAAAATAGATATGGTACTTAGAATAAATAGTGAACTAAAAAAAATACAAAAAAATAATTATAATTTAGCTAAAAAATTAGATTTTTCATATCAAAAAAGAAAATTAGATCAAATTATTAAAGAGTTAGAATAAAAATATGTCATTTTGACATATTTTTAAATAAATTTTTTATTTTATGATAAACTTGCAATATAAATTAACAAAGAGAAGGAAATAATATGACAGATAATCAAAAAAATGCACTTGAATTAGCAATGAAGCAGATGGATAAAGCTTTTGGGAAAGGTACACTTGTAAGACTTGGAGATAAAGTTATAGAACCAATAGAATCAATAAGTACAGGTTCATTAGGACTTGATTTAGCACTTGGAATTGGTGGTATCCCAAGAGGTAGAGTAGTTGAAATCTATGGACCTGAAAGTTCTGGTAAAACTACATTAACTCTTCATTGTATTGCTGAATCTCAAAAAGCAGGTGGTGTTTGTGCTTTTATTGATGCAGAACATGCACTTGATGTTGGATATGCAAAAAATCTTGGTGTTGATACTGATAATTTACTTGTGTCTCAACCTGATTATGGTGAACAAGCTTTAGAGATACTTGAAACTCTAATAAGAAGTGGTGCTTGTGATTTAATAGTTATTGATTCTGTTGCAGCACTTACTCCAAAAGTAGAGATAGATGGTGATATGGATGATATGCAAGTTGGTGTTCAAGCTAGACTTATGTCAAAAGCTTTACGAAAAATAACAGGTCTTTTACATAAGATGAATACAACAGTTATATTTATAAATCAGATTCGTATGAAAATTGGTATGACTGGATATGGATCTCCTGAAACAACTACTGGTGGTAATGCTTTGAAATTTTATAGTTCAGTTAGACTTGATATTAGAAGAATTGCTACATTAAAACAAGCAGAAAATGCTATAGGAAATAGAACAAAAGTTAAAGTTGTAAAAAATAAAGTTGCACCGCCATTTAAAGTTGTTGAATTTGATATTATGTTTGGTGAGGGTATCTCTAAACTAGGTGAGCTTATCGATTATGGCGTAAAAATGGATATTGTTGATAAAGCTGGAGCTTGGTTTAGTTACAATGATAGTAAAATTGGTCAAGGTAAAGAAAATAGTAAAATATTCCTAAAAGATAATCTTGAAATTGCACAAGAGATTGAGATGAAAATACTTGAAGCTATGGGTGTAGAGCCTATAAAAAAGAAGAAAACTGATAAATAAGTAAATTTTAGATATAATAATAAATATAATTAAAATTTAGGAGAAGTCAGTGATATATATTGATAATATTTATGCAGATGAAGTTATGGATAGTAGAGGTAACCCTACTGTTAGAGCTACAGTAGTTTTAAGTGATGGTACTAAAGAAAATGCAATAGTACCTAGTGGGGCAAGTACAGGAAAAAGAGAAGCTTTAGAACTTAGAGATGGTGGAACAAGATATGGTGGAAAAGGTGTTGAAAAAGCAGTTGAAAATGTAAATACAGCTATATCTGAATCACTTATTGGATTGAGCCCTTTTAATCAAGCTGAAATTGATGCAACTATGAAAGATATTGATGGTACTGATAATTATGCTTCATTAGGTGCTAATGCAGTTCTAGGTGTATCAATGGCAGTTGCTCGTGCAGCAGCTAGTTCACTTAAGATACCTTTATATAGATATTTAGGTGGAGCAAATGCTATGACTATGCCTGTACCTATGTTTAATATTATAAACGGTGGAGAGCATGCAAATAACTCTGTTGATTTTCAAGAATATATGATACTTCCTGTTGGGATTGAAAACTTTAAAGAGGGTTTAAGAGCTGTTTCTGAAATCTATCAACAATTAAAAAAGATTATTGATGCTATGGGTGAATCTACTGCTGTTGGTGATGAGGGTGGATTTGCTCCAAACTTAAAATCAAACGAAGAACCTCTTGAAGTTATTATGACTGCAATTGAAAAAGCTGGTTATAAAGCTGGAGAAGAGATT
>DAOVXU010000258.1 GCA_030635995.1 Arcobacter sp.
AATAATCACTTCATCATTTAGCTTTAAATCAAGTCTATCTATCTCATCAAAATTATGTAAAGTAGCTCGTTCAACTGTACTACCATCTATAAGTACAGGCTCTAAAATTGCAACAGGTGTTATAACTCCAGTTCGTCCAACTTGAAGTACAATATCTTTTACTGTAGTTGTTTTTTCAACAGCAGGGAACTTATAAGCACAAGACCACTTAGGGTATTTAACTGTATATCCCAAATCTTCACAAAAAGATATATTATCCACTTTTATAACCATCCCATCAAGTCCCATAGATATAGAATCCCGTTGTTTGATTATCTCGTGATATATCTCTTCAATCTGCTCAATTGTATTACAAAGCTTAGAAATAGGGGGCTTTACAAAACCTAAATCATAAATAAAGTTCATCATATCGGTAATTTTATCAAATTCTAAACTATGTTCCCCAACTCCCCAAACATTGAAAAATAGTTTTCTTTTAGCTGTAATAGTAGAGTCAAGTTGTCGTAAACTCCCAGCAGCAGCATTTCTAGGGTTTGCAAATAGTGCTTCACCATTTTCTTTTCGTTGTTCATTTATAGTATCAAAATCATATTTTTTAATAACAACTTCACCACGAATCTCAATTAAACCATCATAAGGTATCTGTAAAGGGATAGATTGAATTGTTTTAGCATTGGTCGTTATATCTTCCCCAACACTCCCATCACCTCTACTAATAGCTTGCTTTAACACACCATTATCATAAATAAGATTTAAACTAGCCCCATCAAATTTAGGCTCACAGATAAATGCAGTATCTTTTATATCAATAGTTTTATTTGTCCTATTTAACCAATCTTCAAGTTCAGAAGTATTGAAAATATCCTCTTGTGACCACATACGAGAAAGATGAGGAGCTTTAGAAAAACCTTCCGATACTTCACCACCAACTCTCAATGTTGGAGAAAATATATCTTTATGTTCTGGATAAGCTTCTTCATAAGCCAATACCTCTCTATTTAGCAAATCATATTCTTCATCTGATGCCATAGGGTTATCATCTACATAATAGGCCTTTGACCAATCTATTAGTAAGTTTACTTCTGTTTTATATTCATCTTGTGTTTTTATCATTTTATAATTGTCCTCTAAATGCTCTATCTAAAATAGAAGCCTTTAATGCTATAAGATTATCCATCTTTTCTTTTTGAACTGATTTTATTTTTTCTGTTTTTTCTGAGATTTGATCTAAATATGATACTACTTTTTGTTGGATATTTATATGAGGAAAAGGAGTTGTAATTTCTCCTAATCTCATTATTGCTAATTTTGGTACTGCCATTCGTTTTGTTGCTAATTCCATTTGAGATATGAAGATTGAAGATTTTGTAAAATAATACATAAATTTATTGGATGTATTTTCTTTATCTTTATATACTAATTTAACAGCATTTTCAGTTAAGTTAGCACCATTTAAGTCTGATGGTATAATACCACTCTTTCCAATAGTATTACCAACATTAGTTATGTATAAATCTTCATCTGTAATTGTATATCTTTTAATTTGTTGATATACTTCATATGTCAAGTATAACATCTTTTTTTTACATATTGTTCCATAATATTTAAAGTCTGTAACTCTCAAATATGGATATGGTGTAACTTGCTCAGTTAATTTGTAACCCTTAGGTACTCTTTTACCACCTTTTACAAAAGAAATTTCATTTATCATTTTTTTATTATATTTCTCTTCCAATTCTCCAAAAACATCACTTAAAACACTTCCCATAAATACATTAGATTCATCAATATTTTTTTTATGTAGAGCTATTGATTTATCTATTTTTTCAAAAAGATTATCTAATTTAGAAACTATTCTTTGTTGTTCTGAGAGTGGAGGAATTGGTACTTTTATATTCTTTACTCTACTTATTTTTAATGATGGATA
>DAOVXU010000161.1 GCA_030635995.1 Arcobacter sp.
AAAGAGAAGCTTTAGAACTTAGAGATGGTGGAACAAGATATGGTGGAAAAGGTGTTGAAAAAGCAGTTGAAAATGTAAATACAGCTATATCTGAAACTTTAATTGGCTTAAGTCCTTTTAATCAAGCTGAAATTGATGCTACTATGAAAGAAATTGATGGTACTGATAATTATGCTTCACTTGGTGCTAATGCAGTTCTAGGTGTGTCAATGGCAGTTGCTCGTGCAGCGGCTAGTTCACTTAAAATACCTTTATATAGATATTTAGGTGGAGCAAATGCTATGACCATGCCTGTACCTATGTTCAATATCATAAATGGTGGAGAACATGCAAATAACTCTGTTGATTTTCAAGAATATATGATACTTCCTGTTGGGATTGAAAACTTTAAAGAGGGTTTAAGAGCTGTTTCTGAAATCTATTCTCAATTAAAAAAGATTATTGATGGTATGGGTGAATCTACTGCTGTTGGTGATGAGGGTGGATTTGCTCCAAACTTAAAATCAAACGAAGAACCTCTTGAAGTTATTATGACTGCAATTGAAAAAGCTGGTTATAAAGCTGGAGAAGAGATTGCACTTGCACTTGATGTTGCTGCTTCTGAACTTATCAATGAAGCTGGTCTTTATGTACTTAAATCAGAAAATAGAGAGATTACAAGTGAACAATTAGCTGATTATTATGTTGATTTATGTGCAAAATATCCTATTGTTTCTATTGAAGATGGTTTAAGTGAAGATGATTGGGCTGGTTGGAAAGTTTTAACTGAAAAGTTAGGAGATAAAGTTCAACTTGTAGGTGATGATCTATTTGTTACAAATGCAAATATTTTAAATGAAGGTATCAATAAAGATATTGCAAACTCAATTTTAATCAAACCAAATCAAATTGGAACAGTAAGTGAAACAATGCTTACAATTCGACTTGCTCAAAGAAATAACTACAACTGTGTAATGTCTCATAGAAGTGGAGAGAGTGAAGATGCGTTTATTGCTGATTTTGCAGTTGCTTTAAATTGTGGTCAAATTAAAACAGGATCTACTGCTAGAAGTGATAGAATCGCTAAATATAATAGACTTCTTGAAATTGGAGCAGAGATTGGATATGCAGAATATTTAGGAAAAGCACCTTTTAGTAAATAGGGTGAAACAAAAGTTTAAATTAATTATTGTTGCAGTTATTTTAATAGCTGTGACAGTATTTTTTGCAAATTATATTGCAAGTTTATTGTTTTCTGGTAAAAATTCTTTTGAAACTTATGAGAATTTAAAATATAAAAAAGTACAATTAGAACAGAATATAGATAAATTACAAAGATTCAATGCAAAACTACAAAAAGATTATTTTGAATTAAAAAATTTGGAGCCAGAACAATGATAAAATTATTATTAATAACTACACTTGTAACTATTAGTTTATTTGCTAGATTAAATCCCTTTGAGCCAGTATTAAATAAAAATGATTTAAATAATACTAAAAGTATAAAATCAGAACCGATACAAATTAGTAAACCTGTAAAAAGTATAGATGATGGTTTAAGAACAGTTAAAATAACTTCTCATGATGGTGAAAACAGATCAAAACAGATAGTTATGACTAAAGTTAAAATTGTAGAAAAAATTGTTGAGAAAAAGCTTACTAAAAAACAATTATTAGAACAATGCAAAACGATAGAAAAAGATATTTCTAAGATAGTAGTTAAACCAAAAGTAAAACTTAAGCCTAAACCTAAGACTAAGCCTAAAAAATTTGTAGCTAAAACTTATAAAGTTTTGCCATTTTTAACTATTAATTCAAATAAAAATAATATTGTTATTAAAACAAGAAAAAAATATAAATTGATTAGATATTATATAGAGCAAGGTGAAAGAAAATTTGTATTTGATTTTAAAGGTAAAGTTTTAACATATACAAAATATAAAAATTTAAATGCACCATTTTTTAAATCTTATGTAGTTGGAAACCACCCAGAAGATAATTATTTTAGAGTAGTTATAACTGTGAAAAAAACTGTAAATAAATATAAAGTATCAATGAAAAATAATATAGCTACAATCACTTATAAGTAGGTATATTATTTAATTTTATTTATCACTCTTATTGATAACATAGCAAAGATAACTTCTAAAATAGCAGATAATATAAATACATAATAATAGAAATGTGTAATTGAATTTGATTGTAAAGCTAGTGTTGCAACAGCAATAATTAAAGTTAATGGCATAGAGTGTGATAATGCTAAAAGTAAACTTCCTTTAACTCCAATATCTCTAATAAATAACATTGAACTTAATCCTCTTAAACTTATCATTGCAAATGTAATTAGTAGAGCATAGTTTATTAGGTTTGGTAATAATAATGCTTTTAATTCAAAAGATGTACCTACCCAGATAAAAAATATAGGTACTAGCCATCCAAATCCAAAGTGTGCTAATTTATGAGGTAATTCTTTATTATGCTCAAAAAATGTTGCTATAAATACACCCGCTATAAATGCACCAAGTGCTACTTCTAAATGTAAATATAGCATAATGGCAATTATCAGAAAGAATATTGACATAGATACTCTTATATCTTGTTCTTGAGTGTCATATTTTGGCATTAGATATGTTTTAATCTCTGGAAACCACCAAATAAGATTATGAAATAATTTATAAAAAATTGCAATAGCAAAAAATACTAAAGTTAGTTCTCCTAAAGTAGCATAAAATTTACTACCCAATCCAAATTCTAATCTAGCACTAACAATAGTTAGAACAATAATAGATATAATCTCTCCAATCAGTCCAATAGTTATAGCTAAATTTATCCAAGCTTGATCTCCATATTCTTTTTTTAAAGCAGCTAGAAGTCCTATTGAAATTAAGGGAATTGTTACTATAAAGATTTTAGCTAAATCAAAATAAAAACAAAAAACTGTAGATATAAAATAAAGTGCGAGTGTATATAAAAGACCTTTTTTAAGGAGTGTAGGAGATACTTTAAACAGTTTTTTTAAATCAACTTCAAGACCTGCTAAAAACATAAGATATAAAAATCCCAATTCAGCTACAAGTGTAAAGATATGATTACTTTGAATTAGATTAATAGAGATAACTATTGAACCTAATATTATTTCAATAGGTATAGTTGGTATTCTTGTAAGTCTTGACAATAAAGGAGAGATAAATATTATTGCAGAAAGGGTTAATATTATAGATACTTCATTACTCATATGTAGTTATTTTCTTTTCTAGTTATTACAATCTTGGGCAATAGTAATATTTAATTTTTTTAAATTTTCTAAATCAGTAGACGCAGTTTTACCATTTGTTGTTAGATAATTACCAATAACAATTGAATTTGCACCATAATTAAATATATCATATTGTTTCTCTTTAAATGTAATCTCTCTTCCCCCTGCAATCATTAGCATAACTTCATCACCTAAAGTATCTCTTGTAAGTTTAATAAGATTAAATGCTTCCTCTACTGATAAAGTATTTTTTGTAAGAGGTAAAGCATCATTTGGATGGAAAAAATTAATAGGTACACTTATAGGGTTTAATTCTTTAATAGATTTAAGCATACTAATTCTATCTTGTTCACTTTCACCCATTCCAAAAATACCACCAGTACATAGTTGTAATCCTACCTCTTTTATATTAAGACAAGTTTGAAATCTACTATCCCAATCGTGTGTAGTACAAATTGAAGGATAAAACTCTTTAGATGTTTCAATGTTATGATTATAGTTATCTACTCCTGCACTTTTTAATTCTTTAAGTTGCTCAACAGATGCAATTCCATTACAAGCTATAATATTAATATCAGGAACTGCTTTTTTAACAGCATGGGCAGTCTTACAAACAAATTCCAATTTCTTATCAGTTAAACCAGCTCCAGCTGTAACTAAACAATATCCAACAGCTTGATTTTCTTTAGCTATTTTTGCCTCTTTTATAATATCTTCTATCGATTTGTGCTTATATCTTTGTATATCAGCTTGATATTTTACACTTTGTGTACAAAATTTACAATCTTCACTACAAGTACCACTTTCAATATTACATATTGCACATAAATAAACTTTATCTATCATATTTAAACTCTTTTGTTTCCCAAATTTCAGCATCAGGTTTTTTGTAATTATAAGT
>DAOVXU010000211.1 GCA_030635995.1 Arcobacter sp.
GAATTATAGTAGGAAATTTCTTTATTGTCAAGTGTTTACTATTAATTGTCGCTTAAATTTTGGAATTCGTTGAGTTTTAGAACATAATATTTATTCAATTACCTTATATTAGGTCTTTTAGCTATCTCTTTACATTAAAAAAGGGATGATAAATCTAATTATCACCCCTTTTTTGCTAACCATCTATATGTATAATTATTTTTTAAATACTCTTTTAAATATAGCATCTACATTTTTAGTATAATAATCAAAGTTAAAACATTCTCTAATCTCTTCTTCGCTTAGTGACTTTCTTAATTCTTTATCATTTAATAGATGTTGTAAATATAAAGATTCCCCTTTGTCATTTGTACTCTTTTTACCTTTTTGAATTTGTTCCCATACTTTCATTGCATTTCTTTGAACAATTCTATATGCATCTTCTCGGCTCACTCCTTTAATTGGTAACTCAAGTAATACTCTTTGAGAAAATACAAGTCCACCTGTAAGATTTAAGTTTTTCATCATATTTTCTGGCATTACTGTTAAGTTTGCTATTACATTATTCATTCTATGAAGCATAAAGTCAGTTGTGATAAAAGCATCTGGTAACCAAAATCTTTCATTTGAAGAGTGAGAGATATCTCTTTCGTGCCATAATGCAACATTTTCCATAGCAGGTGCTGCATATGCTCTAATTGTTCTTGCTAGTCCTGTAATATTTTCAGTTAAAATTGGATTTCTTTTATGTGGCATAGCAGAACTTCCTTTTTGCCCTTTAGCAAAAAACTCTTCACATTCATAAACTTCTGTTCTTTGTAGATGTCTAACTTGAACAGCAAATTTTTCAATAGTAGAAGCCATAAGTGCTAAAGCAGTTGCAAGTCTTGCATATCTATCTCTATGAACTACTTGATTAGAACAAGGCTCAGGTTTTAGTCCTAACTCAGCCATTGCATACTCTTCAAGCTTTAATGGAGCGTGTGCAAAGTTACCCATTGCACCTGAAATTTGACCAACAGAGATAACTTTTTGAGTTTCTTTTAAATTATCCAAATGTCTTTTCATCTCATCATACCAAACAGCTAAAGTTAAACCAAAAGTGATAGGCTCACCGTGAATACCGTGGCTTCTTCCAACCATAAGAGTCATTTTATGCTCTTTTGCTCTTTTCTTGATAGATTTCATAAGCATTTTAACATCTTTGATAACTATCTTAAGTGAATCCCTCATTTGAATTGCAACACCTGTATCAACCGCATCTGAAGAGGTCATACCATAATGAAACCATCTTGATTCTTTACCTAGTGATTCTGAAACACTTGTATTAAAAGCAATTAAATCATGTTTTGTAACAGCCTCAATCTCTTCAATTCTCTCAACAGAGAATTTAGCATTTTTAACAATCTTTTTACAATCTTCATCAGGGATAAGCCCAAGTTTATTCCAAGCTTTTACAGCCGCTTTTTCAACTTCTAACCATGCTGCATATCTTGCATGTTGTGTCCAGTGTTGCGTCATCTCTTCTCGTGCGTATCTTTCTACCATATTAAATCCTATTTGTTTATTATTTGCCCATTATATCTAATTGTTACTTTTATATCTTGGAATATAGCATTGTTGCCATATTCACTAATTTCATTTGATGTTAAATAATTTACTTGCTTATTTCCAGCATAAATCAAAATTGCTCTCTTGTATATAGTGTTATTATTTTTAACTTTAATTTTTATCTCACCATACTTACTACTTAATACTATCTCTTCATCATCTTTTATCCCCAAAGAGGGATGGATATAGGCATATTTATTATATTTAAATTGAGAATTTAATGTATTTTTACTTTTTGATGTTATTAAATAATACTCATCTTCATTTAGTATTATCTCTTTTATATCATCTAGTGATTGCTCTTTAAATTCAACTTTAGGCTTTTTATTTACAATAGTTTTAAAACAGTCTAAATACTCCTCTTCATTTAATAAACCATCAAAATTAAACTCTTTATATAAATATGCTGTCAATTCATATTCACTTATTGCCAAACTTGTCTCTTCACAAATTTCACAATACCTAACCTCATCATGCGAATAACTAAGTCGTATATCTTTTTTTTGTAAAAAAGTTTTAGAAGGGATTATAATATCTACATATTTTGCAGTATCATTATATGTAGTTCCCATATATATCACAAAGGTATTTTCTAACCCTCTAATTATTTCACTTGTATTTGGAGCAGATACAATAGGATTTGCACCTTGGATAAATACTATATCAAAATCATCAAATTTTACATTGGGATAGGAAATAGTTTTTTTAGGAGATATAGATATCTTATTATTAAAAGGATATCCACTATTTGATAGATACCAAACACCACAATTTTTTTCATTAAAAACACCTAATTTATTAAAAAATTTCTCCATATGATGAACAATAGTTGCACCCTCTTTATACTTTTGCACCCCAAGTCCTAACATAACAGCTATTTTTTTATCTTTTAAAAGATTAATAGTATTTATAATTTGCTCTTTTGATATATTTAATTCTTCCAAACATTCTATATCTATCTTTTTATCAGCTAATTGTTCTATTAAAATAGAGGTCAATTTAAAATCCCCTTTGGGAGGTATTTGTAAGTGTACCTTAGATTTACTAGCAATATCAGTTACAATAGGGTCAATAGTGATAAATACTTTATCTTTTACCAAATCATATATATGTTTAGATGTTTGAGTAAAATTTCTACCCCAAACTAAAACTACCTCTGCCTCTTTAAGTCTATCTATATGGGGATTTAGCATATACTTTCGCCCCATTTTTATCCCCTCTTCTCCGGAAGCATCACATAAACTTCCAACTGCAAAAGTTGCATCAATCTTATCAAAAAACTTTTTAGTGATATTTTGCATCACTCCCATATTTCCACTACCTTTATAGTA
>DAOVXU010000107.1 GCA_030635995.1 Arcobacter sp.
GTCACACGATCTGATGAACTTGGACGAAAAACAGTTTATAATCTTTTACCAGATTGGGTTTTTGATGATGGATGGATGCCCATAGGACGCCTTGATTTAGATTCTAAAGGGCTTTTATTATTTACAACAAATGGTAAAATTGGCAATATATTAACTAAACCTGGTAATTGTATCAAAGTATACGAAATCTGGGTCAGGGGTCATGTAACAGATGAACATATTGCCGAGGCTCTAAAAGGTGTGGAGAGTAAGCATGGGCTATTGAAAGCTCTAGTTGTTGAAAAAATAGGCATTGGCGGTGCAAAAACAAAACTCAAGGTAATTATTAACGAAGGGAAGAATAGACATATTAGACGACTTTTTGGAGCAATGAAAGATCCAAAATTCGGAACACCCTTAAAAGTTTTAAGCTTAAACCGAATTAGTATTGGTAGTTTTAAACTCAACATCGAGCTAGGTAAATGGCGCTACCTTTCAGTAGAAGAAGAGAGAATGTTAATTAAAAATCTTAATTAACACACATTATTCAAATAGCTACTATTTAGCTTTTGGTCGAAAAACTTTTATGACATTTTCATCACATTCCATAAAATCTTGTTCCATTAGATCTAGACAATATGGAATTGCAGGAAAAACTGCATCCAAACACTCTCTAATAGATTTTGGTTTACCGGGAAGATTTAAGATAAGTGTATCTTTTCGTAGTCCTGCCGTTTGTCTTGAAAGTATTGCTGTTGGTACGAATTTTAAAGATTCTTGACGCATAAGCTCTCCAAATCCTGGCATCATCCTATCACATACTTTTTCAGTCGCTTCTGGTGTAACATCTCTTTTAGCAGGACCAGTTCCTCCTGTAGTTACTATCAATGCACAGTTTTGTTCATCTGCCATCTTTATCATAGTGGTTTCAATAATATCTTGCTCATCAGGGATAACTTCATACACCTCTTTCCAAGGTGAATTTAAATAATCATTTAAAGTATCAATAATAGCTTTACCACTTAAATCTTCATATATACCTTTACTTGCTCTATCACTTACTGTTATAATCCCTATTTTCATCTATTATCCTAATTATTTTTATTTATTTTTATTATATCCAATAAGGCGTTAAATTAAATAAGATAAAATTTATCCCATTTCTTAAATTTATAAATTAAATTATAAAATAACCTATAATCTTAAAAAAATTTATAGTACAATACATTAATGAAGTACCACTAAACAATTAAACATTAGTAAGGTAGTTTTAGAATTATTCTAGTATTTTCTTTAAAATTTGAAAATGTACATCGTACATTGATGATTTTAAAGGAAGTAATAGGATGATTATAAGACTATCTCAGCACTATTAGCTTAAAAAAGATATTCGATTTGCTACAGCAAACTTCATATATTTTTTAAACTACTAGTACTAATTTAGTCTTTCCTTACTAGTGTTTAATTGTTTAGTAGTACTTACAATAAAACAAGGAAGCAAAAATGCCAAAAATTAACAAATATGTAGATATCTCAGAAGTAGATAGAGAAGCAAAAAAAGATTTAATAGATAGACATAGTCCATTTATCCATTGTGCTGATACAGCAACACAAGGTGAGCCATTTGAAGTAACAGTTAAAATGGGAAATGAATATACTCATCCAGATGATTTTGATCATTATATTGAATCAGTTTCATTATTTAATGGTGAAACATTACTTGCTAAAGCTTCTTATGTACCTGGTACTTTAGGAAATATTAAAGCACATAATACAACAACTTTTACAATTATCCCTACAGGAAAAAAACTTAATCTAGTAGCTCATGGTTACTGTACTAAACACGGTATCTGGGAAGGTACAGCTAAAACAGTAACAGTTAGTTAATACATAGCTATACTTTAAGTTGAAAAAATAGGTAGAAGTTTACGCTTTTACCTATTTTTATTTATGGTATAATATTTATAGAAGAGGTGTAAAATGAATTTTTTAGGTAATGACTTTATAATATCATCATCCATTTGGTTAATAGTTGTTTTTACATTTATATTTACTTTCCGTAAAAAGATTTTTTCTTTTTACTATAAAGAGAGTGATTTTGATAAGTTTGTAACATTATTGAAAGAATATCTTGATGAAACTTATCCAAAAATAAATTTTAATTTCCATTTTGTAGAAACATTAGAAGATGAACCAAATCCAGATGCAAAAAAATATGCACTTATTGATAACATTATAAATCAATATATTACACTAGAACTAAACTCTACACATAACAAATCAATTCCAACAAATAAATTATGGGGTTCATATACATTTAATTCAAAACCAAATAAAACAAAACTCCCAGAAGATTGGCTACAAAGAAAAGCTCTTATTTTTGAAAGAGATGAAAAAACTTGTCAAAGATGTTCAAAAAAAACAACTATTCAAGAATCAGATATATTTATGCTTACACCTCTAGAAAAGGGTGGTCAGTATTATTTTGAAAACCTATTGTTAGTTTGTATTGATTGTATGAAAATTGAAAATCACAAAAGAGATACAAGTTTAAATCTAAAATATTTAGATATAAAAGATGAACTGTATTCTCTAGTAAAGTAATACAAAACTAAATTTAGATATAATCGCTTAAATTATAAAAAGGTTTAGTAAAATGACAATACTAGATGGGAAAAAACTATCACATAAAATTAGAGAAAATGTTAAATTAGAAGTTCAAAAATTACAAAAAAACAATATTACACCTGGACTTGCTGTAATTCTAGTAGGTAGTGATCCTGCAAGTGCAGCATATGTAAATATGAAAAGTAAAGCTTGTAAAGAAGCTGGTATTTACAGTATGGTTCACGAAATGCCAGAATCAATATCTCAAGAAAATATTTTAGAAATCATAGAGATGATGAATAACAATTCAAATATCGATGGTATTTTGGTACAATTACCACTACCAAAGCATGTAGATACAACAGCTATATTAGAAGCAATTAACCCAAATAAAGATGTAGATGGTTTCCATCCATACAATGTAGGAAGAGTAGTCGCTGGACTTGATGGTTTTATCCCTGCAACTCCTTATGGTGTAATGAAACTTTTAGAAGAGTATGATATAAATCCAAAAGGAAAAAATGTATGTATAGTAGGTGCTTCAAATATCGTGGGTAAACCTATGGCTACACTTATGTTAAATGCAAATGCAACTGTTGAAATTTGTCATATTTTTACAGATGATTTAAAAAAGCACACTTTAAATGCTGATATTATTTGTGTTGGCGTTGGTATTGTAAATCTTATAAAAGATGATATGGTAAAAGATGATGTAATAATTATTGATATTGGTATCAATAGATTAGAATCTGGAAAACTTACAGGTGATGTTGATTTTAATGCTGTTAGTCAAAAATGTTCATATATCACACCAGTTCCAGGTGGAGTTGGACCTATGACAATAGCTATGTTGCTAGAAAATACGGTAACATCTGCAAAAAATAGACCAATAGTTAAGGGATAAAATGGAAAATACAAATCAACCAAATGATATAAATATAGATAATACACCAACAAATAAAAGTTTTTTTCATAAGCTTTATGATTGGTCTGGAAGTTGGACAGGAACAATTGTAATTGTTCTTGGAATTATATTTTTTGTGGCACAAGCTTTTGTAATACCAAGTGGAAGTATGAAAAATTCTCTACTTATAGGGGATATGCTTTTTGTAAAAAAATTCTCTTATGGAATACCAACACCTAGACTTCCTTGGTTGGAAGTTCAAGTTCTACCAGACTTTAAAGGTAATGGTCACTTAATCGATGGTCCAAAACCACAAAGAAGTGATATTGTAGTATTTAGATACCCACACGATGAAAAAATACATTATGTAAAAAGATGTGTAGCAACTGGTGGTGATATATTATTTTTACAAAATAAAAAATTATACTTACATCCAAAAGATGGAAATGAATTTGTAAAGAAAAATTTTAAAGACTATAAAATAATTGAATTCCAAAATATGCTATTTATAGAAGACCCATATAGAAAAAATCATCCTGGAATACATAATGATGATTCTATTACAAGAGGTTCTACCTCATATTCTCAACTATTTGATATAATGCCAATTCAAATACCTGAAGGTGAATATTTCATGATGGGTGATAATAGAGATCATAGTAACGATAGTAGATTTTGGGGAACTGTTGCTTATAAATATATTGTTGGTAAACCTTGGTTTGTCTATTTTAGTTGGGATAAAAATAAAAAAATTAGATGGGATAGAGTTTTTCAAACTCCTAAATCATTGGAAAAAACAAAATATACAAAACAAAAAGCAAATCACAATAAAGGGATATATTAATGATTTATTACATAGGTGCAGATCATGCAGGGATAGCAATAAAAACATTTGTTAAAGAATTATTTGAAGATAGAGGTCACGAAGTGATAGATTTAGGACCATTTAATACCAATAGAGTAGATTATCCAGATTTTGCTGCAAAAGTTTGTGAAGCAGTTCTTAAAAATGAAGATACAAAAGGTATCTTAATATGTGGTACAGGACTTGGAATGAGTATGTCTGCAAATAAATTTGATGGAATAAGAGCAGCACTTTGTCATAATACATTCAGTGCATCAATGGCAAGGGAACATAATGATGCAAATGTACTATGTCTAGGAGAAAGAGTATCTGGATACGGTACAGTAGAATCAATAGTTGATGCTTGGAATAATAGTGAATTTCAAGGTGGAAGACATGCAGGAAGAGTAGATAAAATAAACAAGCTTGGAAGCTGTAGAATATAAAGGATTAATTATGACAAGAGGGACACCACCATCAGATTGGGTAGCATATGTAGTAGTTTTAAGTACAGTTATAGCTATGTTTGTAGGAAAATGGTTAATGGTTAAAGGTGATAAGGACGAGGAAATAAGTAAGAATGATAAATCCTAGAATAATAGATAGTATTTTTAGTGCAGCATCTATTCAAAGATGGAACGACTATCCAAGAATGGTTGATCTTGTAGAATTAGATAAACAAGCACATAAATTTATTATCTCATATTTTATCGCTAAACTTGAAGATGATATAAATTATACACATCTTATAGAAGCTGGAATTTTTGAATTTTTAAGACGAGTTGTTGTAACTGATATAAGACCTGATGTATTTAGAAAAGCTTTGCAACAAAAAGGTGAAGAGATAAATAGATGGGTTTTATCTAAATTATCTGATTCTCTTAAAGATATTGATAATGGTCATTTTTTAACCAAATTTGAAAGATATTTAACAGATTCAACTATGTATAAAAAAGAGAGATTTATCTTAAAAGCTGGTTCATATTTAGCAACAAAATGGGAATTTGGTATTGTATATCAAACAAGTCAATTTTTAAATGATATAGATGAAGTAAAAAAAGAGGTTGAAGAGGAGATTGAAGACTACTATGAGCTTATTGGTGTACGAAAAATTGCATTAAATAAAAAATTAGCTAAAGTGATTGATTTAAGTGGTAGATTGAGATTCCAAAAAAGATGGGCGCAAACTCCTCGTATTCCAGAAACATCAGTTTTAGGACATATGCTTACAGTATCAATATTTGGTTATTTTTATTCATTAAAAGTTAATGCTTGTGATAAAAGACTTCAAAACAATTTTTTCACTGCCCTATTCCATGATTTACCAGAAGCACTTACAAGAGATATAATTAGCCCTGTAAAATATAGTGTAGATGAATTGGCTGATATTATCTCTGAATATGAAATAATTAAAATGGAAGATGATATATTACCAAATATTCCAGAAAAAATTAAAGATGAATTTAGTTATCTACTTGGTTTATATGATGGAACAAAAGACGAATTTTTAGATAAAATTAGAGTTGATGGTAAAATCAAAGTTTTAGATAATGGAGTAAGTCAATACAATGATGATAAATATGATTGTATAGACGGTCTTGCTCTTAAACAATGTGATAAATTATCTGCATTTGTAGAAGCTAGTTTATCTATTTCACATGGTATTAAATCAAAAGAATTAATCAATGGAAAAAAACAAATTTTAGAATCACTTCAAACAATTGCTGGTATAGATTTTA
>DAOVXU010000053.1 GCA_030635995.1 Arcobacter sp.
AGTTATCTTTAAAATAATAAAATAAATAACTACACACCAGAAAATGGCACAATTTGATTTTTTGGGATAAAGAGATTCTTTTCTTGTAGCGTTAAGAAAATGCAACTGTTTGACCGTAGGGAGTTTTGCATTTTTAGTGGAGAGAAAAAAATCTCCCCAAAAACATCATCTCTTGTGCCGATTTTTTTTTGGTTTCGTTTTTTTTCTAAGAAAAAAGGAAATAAGGGTAAGTTCAGTGATATAACAATCACATAAACAAAATTAATAACTATTAATATAATATTAGTTATTTATGCCGATATAAATATTTTTCCAATATTAAATTCAATCCATTTTGTAACTCAATATCAAAACTTTTCAAACTATTTTCACACTTTAAAGCCAACTTATCAGCACTTTTAATTGCTCCAGAAAGCCCAAGTAAATTTACAAAACTATTTTTTGCTTCATCATTAGAAGTTGTTTTTCCAGCTTCCTCTTCACTCATAGTCTCATCGATAATATCATCTTGTATTTGGAATAACAATCCAATATCTATACCAAAACTGTATAAATCATCTTGAATTTTTTTATTAAGCCCAGATATAATTGCACCCATTTTAAGACTTCCTGCAATTAGTTTTGCAGTTTTATGGATATGTAAAAATTCTAATTTTTCTAATTCCAATAGAGTATTTTCAAAATAACAATCGATAGCTTGACCTATAATCATACCATCAATTCCGCCATCGGAACTAAGTACTTTAATAAGTTCAATCTTAATATCGGAACTAAGTGGTGCATTTGCTATTAAATTAAAACTATGTGTATTTAAAGCATCACCAACTAAGATAGCTGTAACTTCATCAAAAGATTTATGCAAAGTGGGATGACCTCTTCTTAAATCTGCATTATCCATAGCAGGTAAATCATCATGTATCAATGAATAAGTGTGTAGTAGTTCAATTGCTAGGGCAATAGATAATGAATTTTTAAGTAGAAGTGGATTTGTACTATTTACAACTGATAAAAGTAGCATAGGTCGAAATCTTTTTCCACCAGCATGAAGCATATCTTGTAATGCTTTTTCAAATATAGGATGAAAAGATTTTGATGTTGGAAGATTATTATTTAAATATTCTTCAAATTGTGCTAATAAATTATTTTGCAAAGGGATTTATCCCACCCATCATATTCATAGCCATAGCTTTTTTACTATCATCAGCTTGTTTTATAACATCATTCATAGCAGATATTAAAAGTATTTGTAATGAATCTTTATCTTCAAGTAAAGTGTCATCAATTTGTAGATCAATAACTTCACTATTTCCATTAATAGATAGTTCAATCATACCACCACCCATTTTAGATGTAAAAATATTATTAGCACCTTCATCTTTAGCTTTGGCTGCCATATTTTGAACTTGACTCATCATTTTATTTAAATCCATACCTTCAAACATTAGTAGTCACTCCCTATTAATTTATTTGTTATTTCACTTATATCATTATTTTCATCAACATGAACTACTATAGGTTCATAAGTTTCAAGTTCTTTTTCATTGTATGAAGCATAGGCAATAACAATTATTTTATCACCTATTTCAACTTTTCTTGCAGCCGCTCCATTTAGACACATCTCTTTTAGACCTCTTTTACCCTTTATAGTATATGTAGAAAATCTTTCACCATTATTTACATTTACTATCTCCACTTTTTGTCCAACTCGTAAACCTGAAGCATCAAGAAGATTTTGATCAATTGTTATAGAACCCACATAGTTAAGATTTGCATCTGTAACTGTTGCTCTGTGAATTTTACTATATAGCATATCTATATTCATTAGTTTTCCTAAATTTTAATTTATTATTTTAATTTAAAGGTTCTGGCTCACCCCAAAATTGTGCAGGGATAAGATACTCTTCTACAGGTTTCCCACCTCTAATATGTTCATCTAAAATTCTATCTATTTTTTCTTCAGTTAGTTCAACATACATAAATCTTTCATTTTGTCCAACTACAAGCATAACAGGACCTTGCTGACATCTTCCTAAACAACTTGTTCTTATAAGTTGTACTGGACCCATAAGTCCTTTTTGCATTAATGATTGACCAAGGTGATTAAATAAATTTCTTGTACTTTCACTTACACAAGATGGTTTTGGCATACCTGGAGGTGAACTTTGTTCACACTTAAAGATATAGTATGTTGGTTGTGGTATTGTTGGCATTGTCATTTTTATTCCTAATTTTAATAATTTTTTTTGAATTTTATCCGAGATTTCTTAAAAACATATAAAATACATTTTTTAATAGTTCTCTCCATCTTTATGCATATCATTTTTAAATTCTATAACTTGATCTCTACCTGTATTTTTTGCCACATAGAGAGCTTCATCTGCATACTTTATAGTTTTCCACAAGCTATCAGAATCATTTGGATAATATGCAATACCAATACTTAAAGTTTTTGTAAATATTTCAATATCAGAGGTGAAAGATTCTGTTGAAAATGTTTTATTTATATTATTTGAAATTTCAACTGCTTTTGATTTAGTGGTATTTGGTAAAAATATTATAAACTCTTCTCCACCAAATCTTACAGCCATATCAGAATCTCTTATAGAATCTTTCATAATTAAAGCCAATTTTTTTATAACATTATCTCCTACATCATGTCCATAAGTATCATTAACTTGTTTGAAAAAATCAATATCAATCATTAACATAGCATGGACAAAACCATCTTTTACCCTTGAACTTATATTTGAATCTAATAATTCATTTAAAAATCTTCTATTATATAGTGCTGTCATTGGGTCTTTTAAAGTTGTTTCTTTTAAAATTCCTAATAATATTTTAGTTTCTATTACAGGTTTAGCCATATTAAAATAGTTACTTATAATTGGAGTATATTTTTGTATTCTATTTAATTCTAATTTATCATCAGCTTGTATATGTAAAACTAATGAATAATCATCATCTATAATATAATTTAAGCATATATAGTTATTTACTTTTTGTTTACAATTTTTACATATATCATCAAAGTCATTTGAATATATATTTGTGGAAGTTCTAAAAGCTCTACAAATATTAGCATCTTCATCAAGATCATTTTGATTATTCGTAGAATTAAAAATATTAATTCTTTTTTTAGTTATATTATTTATTTCAAAGAAGATAAAGTTTTTTATTTGAAAATTAGTTTCCATTATATGTATTATTCTATTATAGATAATATTTTTATTTTCATCAAGTTCTATAGTTTTTTTAAATTTAAATATTTCAGTAAGTTCATTTAATCTATTTGCAACTTTTCCTGCTTCATTTGTAAGTGTAGTTTCTATATGAAAAGAGAAATCACCTTTATAAGCTTTAGATATTCCATCTTCTAAGTCATCAAATAGTTTTATATAAGGTTTTATATAAAAATTTACAACTAATATTGAGATAATAATTAAAATAAATACAATTATTAATATATCAAAAATGATAGATATAGATTCAGATTTTGTATCACTAATATCTATCTCCATACTTAATGCTCCTAAAACATCACCTTTTAAAGCTGTATGACACATCATACAGTTTGGATTATCTACTGATGTTGCTATATAAGGAATGCTAATCTGCAATGAAGTTTTTTTTGAGGTTTCTATTAACTTTGATTGTATAGTTTTAGTTCTTAGAACTTCTTTTTCCATATTTGAGGCTTCTGATTCACCTTCAAATCCATCACCATATTGTTTTATGACAGAGGGAGCTCTTAATAAATGGAAATTCTCAATATTTTGATTTTTTGCTATATTGTTTAAAAATTGTTCTCTTTTATCCATAGTACCATTTACCATATGTGCAGTTAGACCATCTCTTACATTTTGTGCAATACTTACAGCTTGCATTGTTGCAGATTTTATACTAAATAGTTTAAAATTATATATAAAGATTGATGAAATAATAATTGATACAATGATTAACATTGATACTATTATTGTTAAAACTTTTTTATTTGTTTTCACTTTAACAATTCTTGCACTATCTTTTTATCATTTAATGGAAATTTCTTATCATATATAATTTGTTGAGTTTCATCACCTTTTCCTAATATTAAAATAACTGGATTTTTGTAATCTTTTGATTTGTCAATAGCAAATTTTATAGCACTTTTTCTATTTAGTTCAAGTATTAATTTTTCTTTATCTGTTATACCAGAAATTATATTATCTGCAATCTCTTGGGGGTCTTCAAATCTAGGATTGTCACTTGTAATATATATAAATTTTGCATATTCATTTGCAATTTTACCCATAATCACTCTTTTAGCCTTATCCCTATCTCCACCTGCCCCAAATACTACAATAATATCTTTATCTTTAAAGCTTTCAAAAACCTGTTTCATCCCATCAGGTGTATGTGCAAAATCAACAATAATATTTGGTTCATCACTTACTGTTTCCATTCTACCACTTACCCCTGCAAAATTATCAACTAAATCACATATCTCTTGTAGTGGTTTTTTTGTAAGATTATGAACTGAAGCAATCGCACAAGTAAGATTGTAAACATTAAATGTACCTCTTAAGTCACTACTAAAATGGTATAATTCTCCAAAATATTGCATAGCTACTGCTGTACCATTTTTAAATGTATAAGCTTGAACTTTATATGTTGCTGGATTATCAAGTCCATATGCTATTGCATTTTTTAGTTTATATTTTATATTTTTATCATCTTTATTTATAAGTTTTGGTGTATCATCTCTAAAAAAAGAGTTTTTAATATCTATATACTCTTGTAATGTTTTATGGTAGTCAAGATGATCTCTTGTGATATTTGTATGTATTTTAAGTGCAAAATCTAAGCCACAAATTCTATTTTGAGCAATAGCATGTGAACTTACTTCCATAATAAAAAATTCACAATTATAATTTAAAGCTAACTCTATATTTGAAAATATTTCAAGTTGTACAGGTGTAGTTAAACTATAATCTTCCATTTTCATATCATTTATATAAAATCCACGAGTTCCTAAAAATGCTACTTTATATCCTAAATCTAAAAGAATTGAATATATTGCAGCAGCTGTTGTAGTTTTACCATTGGTTCCTGTGATACCTACAATTTTAATATCTTCAAACTTAAAATAGTTTTTTAACTCTTTATCATCTATAATCTTTTTACAACCATTCTCTTTTGCACTATTTATAAATTGTTTATTTTGTTTTGAAGATACAAAAATTGTATTATTATTTATCTCACTTGAATTATCGGTGAATGTTATATTATTTTTAGTTATTTTCATCTTTTTTTTGCTCACATTTTTCGTATAGGTTTATTAAATCTTTATCGTATGAAAATAGGTTATTAAATCCATCTAGATATGAATATGCTGTTGTTATAAAATTATGGTCAATAAGTTGTTCTATAAAATCAATCAAATCCTCTTTTGATTTTATTGCAACTTTTGTACTAAACATAATATCTTCATAAGCAATTCTAAAAGAACCTCTTGACTCTACTAATTCTAAAAAATCACGATAATCAATTGCATCAAGAGATTCAACAGTTTGTGCTGATATATCTTTTATAATTTGCATCATAAGTTCATTGTTACCATCATATGCACCAATTGTATCTTGAATATATTTAATAGCATTGTTAATATCTAATTCTTTTTGGATTGAAAAATATTCAAATAAACTTTGACCTTTTTCATCATCTTCACTTGCAATATCACAAAAAACTGCATACAATTGATACTCTACATTTGTAGGTTCAACAGATGAGGCTTGAGAATATAAAAACAATGCCTTATCGTATTGTTTTGATATGAAAAATTCATTTGCATGTTGAATTAGATCATTAACCTTAATCATTTAGTAATTCATCCTCCATACCTGGAAGTACATTTACTATTTGAATCTCTGGATGTATTAGTTCTCTTAAATTTTTCTCAACGATAAATTTTAAAGTAGAACCACTAGCTGCACATCCAATACAAGCACCTTGAAGTTGAACAAATACTTTTCCATCTTTGATTTTAAGTAGTTCAATTGCACCACCATCTTGTGCCAACATAGGTGCTATTTTTGTTTTTATTATATCTGCAACAGGTTGTTGTAAATCTTCATCTGTAAATGGCATCATTTATAAATCCTTTTTATCTATTTTATTTGCTTTTATTTTAACTAATACTATCCCAATTGCTGTAACAGCAAGGATAATACCAATTGTTTGAAATATAAAAGTTAAAGTAACTGGTTCACTCATTAGTTATTTACTACTTTATCACATCTTTGACATAAAGACTCTTCATCTTTTGCTCTATATTTCCAACATCTTGGACATTTTGCTTTAGAACCATTATATACTTCAAAATTAGCATCACCAATTTTAAATGTAGCAATAGCTCCATCTTCACTACTTTTCATAACTTTACTTACAATAAACCAATCTTCAGCAAGTGTAGAGTCCATATCAAGAACTTCTTTACAATCTGTATATATAACTAATTCTAAAGTTGATTTAATAGTTTTATCTTTTTTAAGTGATTCAATTGATTCATTGAATTTTTCTTTAGCTTCTAATAATATCTCCTCATCTAAAGAAGTTTTAACTTCTGGAAATACAAACTTTTTAAAATCAAATATATCTTCAGCATCATCTTTTATAAAGTTTGGTGCATAAGATATTAACTCATTCATTGTATAAGTTAAAATTGGAGCAAGTGTACCTATAAGTGCTTTAGAAATCATAGCCATTGTGCTTTGACTTGCTCTTCTTTCAATACTATCTTTCCCATCACAATATAATTTATCTTTACAAACATCTAAATAGATATTTGATAGATCAGCTACTAAAAAGTTATTTAATTTATTTAACCCTCTACTATAATCGTAAGTTTTAAAATCATTATCTATAGATTCAAATACAGTTTTAGCTTTATTTAAAATCCATTTATCAATTTCACCTAGTGTTTCAAGTGGTGCAATTGTATCAAGATCAGATATATTTGCAAAAAGAAATCTAATAGTATTTCTTATTTTTCTATATTGTTCACCCATCTGTTTAAGTATCTCATCCGATATTTTTAAATCACTTTGATAATCACTCATTGCAACCCATAGTCTAAGTATCTCTGAACCATATTGTTTCAATACTTTTTCAGGAGCTACCACATTTCCTTTAGATTTTGACATCTTTTCACCTTTAGCATCAACAGTAAAACCGTGAGTTAAAAGTGATTTATAAGGTGACACTTCACTTGAAGCCATAGATGTTAGAAGTGAAGATTGAAACCAACCTCTATGTTGATCACTACCCTCAAGATACATATCAGCAGGATATGTTCCCGCATCATAGTTTCTACTTCTTAAAACAGCATTTTGTGTTGAACCACTATCAAACCATACATCTAAAATGTCCATAGTTTTTTCTAAATCGGCAGGATTTAAACCAGATCCTGGATAAAGCAACTCTTCGATACTCATATCATACCAAGCATCAGCACCTTTCATCTCAAATATCATAGCAACATAGTTTAAAACTTGCTCATCATAAATAATCTCATCTGTTAGTTTATTTCTAAAAAATGCAATTGGAACACCCCAATCTCTTTGTCTTGAGATACACCAATCTGGACGATTATCTATCATAGAAGTTAATCTATTTTTTCCATGTTCTGGATAAAATGCAATATCATCAATAGCTTTTAGTGAATTTTCTCTTAAAGTATTTCCATCTTTTCCATAAGCTTGGTCAATAGCTATAAACCATTGTTTAGTTGCTCTAAAAATTACAGGTTTATGAGTTCGCCAACAATGTGGATATGAGTGGGTGATATCAACTCTTTTTATAAGTGCATCTCCTAATAGTTCTAAAACAACATCATTTGCTTTAAATACATGAAGACCTACATATTGTTCAGGGTTTGGTAATAGTTTTTCTCTTACTATTGTATTATCATATTTTCCAACATTATCAACAGGCATAAGAACTTCCAAGTCATATTTAAGTCCAGCTTTATAGTCATCTTCTCCATGTCCAGGAGCTGTATGAACAGCACCTGTACCACTATCCATAAGTACATGTTCACCTAAAATAATTTTAGATTTTCTATTGTTTAAAGGATTGATTGCAAAAGTATTTTCTAAAGTTTTAGGGTCAATATTTTCACCCATTTCACCTTTTACAATCTCATTTTCTATACAAAAGTTGTATAGTTTCTTAGCTACTACAAAACCATCTGTAGTTCTTACATATTCTTCTTCACCATTTAAGGCAATTCCAGTATTTGCAGGAAGTGTCCAAGGTGTAGTTGTCCAAATAATTACACTATTATTAGAATTTTCTAATTTAAATGCAACATAAATTGATGGAGATACTTTATCTTTATATTCGATTTCAGCTTCAGCAAGTGCAGTTTGAGCTGCCCAAGACCAATGAATTGGTTTACTTCTTTGAACTAATAAACCTTTTTTAGAAATTGCTATTAGTTCTCTAAAGATATTTGCTTCAAATTTAAAATCCATAGTTAAGTATGGATTTTCCCAGTCTGCTAAAATACCTAAATCTTTAAATTCCTTTTTTTGGATATTTACAAATTTAGTTGCATGATCTCTACATATCTGTCTAAGAGTTGATTTTGGAATTATTTTCTTTTTTTCAGCTCCAATTTTCTCTTCAACTTTTTGTTCAATAGGAAGTCCATGACAATCCCATCCTGGAACAAATCGCACAGACTTACCATCAAAATAATGATATTTCACAATAATATCTTTTAAAACTTTATTTAGTGCATGTCCAATATGGATATTTCCATTTGCATAAGGTGGTCCATCATGTAGTGTAAAGCTTTCACAACCTCTACGATTAGCTTTCATCTTCTCATAAACTTTTTGTTCATCCCAAAGCTTATATTGTATAGGTTCTTTTTGAGGTAAGTTTCCTCTCATTGGAAAAGCTGTTTTTGGTAGCAGTAAACTATCTTTATAATCAATCATTATATAAAAATCCTTTAGTTAAATATTCGCGAGTATATCAAAAAATCTGTAAATATGCCCTTAAGATTTGTTTTGTTACTCTTTTAAAAGAATAAAAGGGGATATTGAAATTGGATAATATAATAGAATTAGAACAAATTTTAAGAATAAATAATTTTACAGTAACTTGTGCAGAAAGTTGTACAGGTGGATTAATTGCTTCTAAATTTACTGAAGTATCTGGTTCATCAGATATTTTTAAAGGTTCAATTGTAACTTATTGTAATGAGATAAAAGAGCAAGAATTAAATGTTAAAAAAGAGACAATGATAGAGTATGGAGTAGTAAGTTGTGAAGTTGTATCTGAAATGCTGACTGGTGTATTAGATAAATTTAATGCTTCATTTGCAATTGCAGTAAGTGGAGTTGCGGGTCCTAATGGTGGAACAAAAAATAAACCAGTAGGTACAGTAGTAATTGGGATAAAAGGTATAAATAATATAGAAGATATTCAAATATATCATTTTAATGGTTCAAGAAAAGAGGTACAATTAGAAGCTACAAAGACGGCTTTAACGATACTTTATAGCAAATTGCAAAATTTACATTAAAAAAGCTTGACAAATATTGAAAAATTAAATATAATTCCACTCAATTTTAACTAATAAAGTTAGAGTTTTAGTGTGACTTGTTAGCTCAGCCGGTAGAGCATCTCCCTTTTAAGGAGGTGGCCGTTGGTTCGAATCCAACACGAGTCACCATTTTTTATTGTTAAAATTTATATTTTGGTCGATTAGCTCAGTTGGTAGAGCGCTACCCTTACAAGGTAGACGTCGCAAGTTCGAGTCTTGCATCGACCACCATGTGGTCCCATCATCTAATGGTTAGGATTTTGGATTTTCATTCCAACCATAGGGGTTCGAATCCC
>DAOVXU010000179.1 GCA_030635995.1 Arcobacter sp.
ATATAGCTCTAGCCTCATAAATAGGTGTTCGAGTAAATACAAATATAATTAAAGATACTGTTACTATAAAAGTAAATAATACTATAAATTTTTTTCTTTTCATTAACGTTGTCCATAACTCTCTTAAATCTATCTCATTCAACTGCATATATCTTTGATGATTTATATTTTCTTGTTCCACTAATTTTTCCCTTGTAATTTATCTTTTAATATGATTTTACCAGCTTCTACGCCAGGCTGATCATATGTATTTATCTGTACAAATATTCCTATAACTGATGTTAGTAATTGAAAATTGTACATAAGTTGTGCTATATTATATTCATCTACTTTGTCGATTGTTATTACATCACAGGGAATATCTTTAAGTTCTTCTATTGCTTGTATTGTTGCATTTGCTTGATATTCTATAAGTTGTGAAAAATGTAACCCATCAATATAATCTAAATCATCAAAACCATTTAAAGTACCCTTTGGAATTGTAGTTTCATCTTCAAAATCATCTATTTTTATAAATGTTACTGTTTTATCTCTTTTACCCTCTGCAATCAATTGTAAAAAAGAGTGTTGATCTACTGGACCAATTAGTCCTATTGGGGTGTGTGATTGTTTAGTATTATTAATATTTACTTTTCCTAAACTTTCTCCCCAAAGTTGAATATACCATTTATTAAATCCCTCTAGTGCTGTTGAATATGAAAATATTACATTTATATTAAATCTACTTTTATTTTCTACCATAAACCTTGCTTTTTGCATAATTGGTTCATAATATTCACCTTGAGAAAAAAAGCTATCTTTAATATCTTTTGCACCTTGAAGTAAATTATCTATATCTACTCCTATTATCGCTAATGGTAATAATCCAACAGAAGAGAATACTGAAAATCGTCCACCTACATTTTCAGGTATTTCAAAAGTTTTGATCAAATTTTTATTTGCAAATGCTGTTAATTTACTTTTAGTTTCACTGACAATTACACAATTTGATTTATCAATTTTAACCAATGAAGCAAAATATTTAAATAAACTAATAGTCTCTATTGTAGTTCCAGATTTACTAATAACGATAAATAATGTATCTTCTAAATCTAATTTAGTTAGTCTTGACTTTATATCCATTGGGTCTGTTGATTCAAAAAAATGTAGTTTTTTAGCATAGCTATTTGATTTTTTAAGAAAATTGTATATAGCATAAGTACCAAGTGTACTACCACCAATACCTATAATTGCTATATTTTTTTGTTTTACAGTTTTTGCAAATTCTTTTATATCAGTAGTGTCTTGCAAAGGTAAATTATAATAACCTATCGTATCCATTTCATCTTTTACAGATTCAAAAATAATTTGATTTGATTTAATTTGATAAAAATTCTTTGAATAATTCATTGTTATTCTTTTTTGTTATAAAAATAATTAGTTGCTTCAACAAAACCATCAATAGAACCACAATCATATCTAACACCATCAAATTTATATGCCAGAACCTTGCCTTTTTTTGCCATTATTAAAAGTGCATCTGTAATTTGTATCTCTCCACCTTTTCCTGGCTTTGTATCTTTTATAATATCAAATATTTCAGGTAATAATATATATCTTCCAATAATTGCCAGATTGGATGGTGCATCTTTTGGCTCCGGTTTCTCTACCATATTATTTACTTTGTAAAGATTGTCTTCTATAAGTTCACCTGCGATTACTCCATATTTATCTGTATCGTTAGATGGTATCTCTTCAATTGCAACTACACAACAATCTGGATATTTAGAATGAATTTGAACCATTTGAGTTAAAACAGAATCCCCATCATTATCACATAAATCATCAGCCAATACAACGGCAAAAGGTTCATCTCCAATTAGAGTTTGACCAGTCAATATTGCATGACCTAAACCTTTCATCTCAACTTGTCTTGTATAACTAAAAGTATAATCTTGAACTATACCTCTTATTTCATCCATTAAAAATTCTTTAGAAGTTCCATCTATTTGATGCTCTAACTCATATGATCTATCAAAGTGATCTTCAATCGCACGCTTTCCACGCCCAGTAACTATAGCCATAGTATCCATACCAGCACTAATAGCTTCTTCTACACCATACTGTAACAATGGTTTAGTTAAAACTGGTAACATCTCTTTGGGAATAGACTTAGTAGCAGGTAAAAATCTTGTACCATAACCTGCTGCTGGAAATAAACATTTTTTTATCATATTAAATCACTTTTTAATTATATTTTAAGTATTTTAACTAAAAAATGGTTAACATCCCGTTAATCTATTTCATTTTTTTAATGTAATAATTATGTCACTTTTATCTTTATATTTTATATATACACTATAACTATTTTTATATTTCTTATTAGTTGATATTCTAAATTTTGTAACATTATTTTCAACAATATCTATATAACTATCTTCTACAAAATTATATACTTTATGTTTATCAAATTTAGTTTTACTCTCACATCTTACTAAATTATCCTCTTTTGTTAAAAAATAAGTTACATTTGTATAAAAAGGGTTATGAAAGATATTTGAAGTTTTAAATTCAAAAATATTATTTTTATTTTTATCTTCACTTGGAGTATAAATTTTTTGACTATTTACTATATCTTCAAAAAAAAGTTTTTTTATATCACTTTTTGACTCTAACTCATATAGTTTATCACTATAAAATTGATTTGATTTTTTTGTCATATCTAAAGCTTGATATAAAAACAGCACTATTATTGAAAATAAAATAATACTTATCATCATCTCCATAAGTGTAAATGCTTTTTTCACTAAAGTATCTCCTAATAACCTAATTTGAAAGTATATATATCTTTTTGAATTTTATCTTCAATTTTATATGTACTTTTTAAAATTTGTATGTTTAAAGTATATTCATCGGTAGATAGATCTAACTCTTTTTGCTCTTTATCTTTTATATTAACTTTAATATTTTTTAACTCTTTTCTAATATCATCATCTTTAAAATCAACAACCTTATCAAGATATATATTACTATTTCTAAGTTTATTTGGATCTATTTTTTCAATAGTTGCAAGAGATATAAATTCATTGTTTTTAGAGGAGTTCGCAAATTTACTTAAAAAAAATAGATTATTCTCTTTTATTTGAAATATTGTAGTGATAATAACACTTAATAGCATTACAGATATAAGTACCTCTATAAGTGAAAATGATTTTTTCAATTCAAGTTCCTCCAAACAATTAATGCAAACCTATCCGTATAGCCTCATCTAAAGATGTTGATCCCTCTTTTATCATCAGTTTTAGTTGAGTTTTAAGTGTTTTCATCCCATTCTTTATAGCAATCTCTTCAAGTAAATTATCATCAACTTCATCCTTTAATGCTAATTGAACATCTTTATTTACTAAAAATAGTTCAGCAATAGCTCGTCTTCCTGTATAACCTGTAAAGTTACATTTAGTACACCCTACACTTTTATAAAGTTTAGTACCTGTAGGCAAATCAAATAGTTCAAGATGTTGTTCTGCTAATTCATCTTCCTCTTTACATTCTTTACAAAGTTCACGCACAAGTCTTTGAGCTAATACACCTAGGATAGAAGATGATATTAAAAACTTCTCAAGTCCCATATCAAGAAGTCTTGTAATAGTTGTATGGGCTCTATTTGTATGTAGAGTTGAAAATACCAAGTGACCTGTAAGTGCTGATTGTGTTGCTATTGATGCTGTTTCTCCATCTCTTATC
>DAOVXU010000242.1 GCA_030635995.1 Arcobacter sp.
TAAATCCTTTGAAGATACACAAATCTGTTATACATTTTATAATCACGATATAGGAGAAGTTGAAGAGGTAATCATCTGGTCTAAAAATGCAGATTTAATTTTAAATAAAAGAGCAGAACAAGAGTTAGAATCAATTAAAGCACAAAACCAAAGAGATAATTTTAAATATACAAAACCATTACCACAACAAAAACCTTTAATTGTAAAAGTAGATGGTATAGAAAAGTATATATTTAGTGCAACTAAAAATAAGCTTGTAGAGATTACAGTTATACCATCAAGATTAAAGAATTATCAATTAGTTCAATACTATAAAAAACTAGAACAAAAAAGCTTAATTACATTAATCGAAATTAAACATTTTTTACTTACTCAAAATGAGATGGTAAAAAGAGGTTTAAAAGATGGTGTTATTGAAACACTTAATGATACTACAGAACAATATGGATTTTAGGAGATAAAAGAATGATACATATACATGATGAACTAAACTATTTAACCAATGATACTATTATGCTTTTAAATGATAAATATCTAAGAGAATTTATCAATATATCAAATGATGAAATCATAGATATTATAAATCTATATACAAAAAAGATAGATCAAATTACATATTATGAAAAAGATATAAAAGTAGATATTAATAATAGTAATAATGAAGTACTTTTTACAATAACTCTTAAAGAGATACATCTATACAAATTGATAATTAATTGTTTAACAGAACTTTATGATAGAAAGTTTAGGAGATAGATATGGATATTAAATTTGAGAACTTAGCAAAGATAGATGAGATATTAAATCAACTTCAACAAATCAATAAAAAAATAACATTAGAGAAAAGATGGCTTACAGTTGCTGATTTATCAAAGTATCTAGGCTATTCAAAAGATAGAATATATAAATTTCAAAATAATACATTCATAGAAAACCTACACTTTTATAAAAAACAGGGTAAAATACTGTTTGATAGAGTTGCTATTGATGAATGGGTAGTTTGTAAGGATAAAACAAATGAAATTAATCAATCGCAACGGCAAATTGTGGATAACATTTTATCATCAATCAAAACGACATAGAAAATCGTTAAAGCTTGATGATACAAAAGCTAACCGTAAAATAGCCGAAAATAAAATAATACCCCAAATAGTTCATGAACTAAATACTGGGGAGTTCTTTAAAAATGACAATGTTAAAAAAGTACCAACAATTGATGAGTTTTCTAAAGTAAGCTTTGAGATAAATAAAGCTCATAGAAGAGAATTAACTCAAAAGAGCCATCAAAGAGTTTATGACTTTTATATAAAACCATATCTTGGAAATAAAAAGCTAGATGAGATAAAACCATCACATATAGCTTCATGGCAAAATAAAATGCTAGAAACTCAATCAACTAAAAGTTTATCTTTAATAAGAGCTGTATTTAATGTAATATTTAATGATGCAATAGCAGATGAAATAATTATAAGAAATCCATTGAAGCTAATTAAAAAACCAAAGAATCAACCTGTAAGAGAAGTAAAACCTTTTACACTTGAAGAGATAAATAATATTTTATACTATATGGATGATAAGGTTAAAATATTTTTTGCAATAGGATTTTATACAGGTATGAGAACAGGAGAAATTATCGCTTTAAAATGGAGTGATATTAATCTTGAAAATAATACTATTAGTATTTCAAGGGCAAAAAGACAAGGAATAGAATCTAAACCTAAAACAGAAGCTAGTGTTAGAACTATAGATATTATTGATGCACTTATACCATATATTAAAAATCATTTTAGATATAAAATTAATTCAAGTGAATATTTACTAAATAGTTTTTTTAAAAAACCTTATGCTGATAGTGTAGCTATGACAAGATATTGGAAGCTATTATTAGAGCGAATTAATATCCCTTATAGAAATCCTTATCAAATGCGACATACATTCGCTTCAATGATGATATCAAATGGAGAAGATATTTTATGGGTTAGTAAAATGCTAGGTCATACAACATCTGCTATGACTTTAAATAAATATGCAAGATATATCGAAAATAAAGATAAAAAAAGAGGTACTTTTTTACTCGCTTCATGATTGTATTCTAATGGACACATTAGGACACAATTTTGGGCACACTTCAAAATAGATAGACTCTAAACGCCTTTAAATAGAGGGATGTAGAGATGGTTTCTATACTACTATTTATTAGTAATACATTTTATATCAATTAACCTTAAATCTTAAAATAGTTTATCATTCAAATTGTATGTAATTAAATTGTCATTATATACCTAAGA
>DAOVXU010000142.1 GCA_030635995.1 Arcobacter sp.
GAGTTTAATTATAATATCAAATCAACACCTGAAAAATCATTATCTTCGTATTTAAGTAATATTTTTAGATTTGGAGATGTTTATACAAAAATATCATTACCATTTTCTGGGGCTTGGAGTGTTTATCAAGGTTTTGATGATAAATGGACACATAAAGGTGAGTATAAATATGCTTATGATTTTGTAAAAACTAAAAGGAAAAAAAATTATACTAATGAGGGGAATTATTGTAGTGATTATTATTGTTTTGGAGAATCTATTTTAGCTCCTATAAGTGGTTATATAGTAGATGCAAGAGATGATTTAAATGATAACTTAATAGGTGATGTTGATAGAGTTAATAACTGGGGAAATTATATTATTATTAAAAGTGATTTAGGCTTTTTTGTAAAAATTTGTCATATTATGCAATATTCAGTTAGTAGTAGAATTGGTGATTATGTAAATCTAAATCAAATAATTGCTAAGTGTGGAAATAGTGGATATTCACCACAACCACATATCCATATTCAAGTTCAATATCTAGGTATATTAGGTGGATTTACAAAAGAATTTTGTTTCAAAGAGTATTACATGGAAGATAAGCTTATTTTTAATAGTATACCTATTTTAAATAGTGAGATTAGTTCAGTAATTATAGATAAAAGTGTAAGTTCAAGATTAAATTTTATTTTGGATGATGTTTTTAAATATGATGTTTTTAAAAATGAAGTATTAGAGGAAACAATAGAATTTAGAATAAAAATGAATAAGTTTAGCGAATTCTTTTTTGAAGATAAAAATAAAAATAGATTATTTTTTTATAGTGATGATACTCAGTTTTATTTTTATAATTATATTGGTAATGAATCATATTTAAAATGGCTCTTTATTTTATCTCCAAAATTCCCATTTATAAATAAAAATGATGTTTTATTTGATGATTATTTACCTATAAATCTAGTTAAAAATAAAATTCAAACAATAGTTATAGAATTGTCATCTACAATTAATAAAAATTACTCAAAAATAAAAAGAGGATACGAATATAAAGATAATTGTATTTATAGTAAAAATGGTAAAGTTGAATTAGAACTGTTTAACAAAGGTTTCAGAATTATAGAATATCAAAATATAAGGTTACAAAGAGATAATTAACAAATTATTAACAAAGTTGATATAAAATATTATTAGTATAAGAGATGTGAAGGTTGGAAAATGAAAAAAATTATTTTAGGAAGTTTCGTATTAGTTTGTAGTGTATATGGTGATATAGTTACTATATTGCCATATACAGCAAATATAGATTATGATAGTGTTGCTACAAAATCTTCAAAAAAAGAGGGAACCATAATAGGAGTTTATACAAGTATAGGAAATCTTAATTATTTATTAGAATTTGATTACGTAGCTACTAATATTAAGTATAAAGATGCAAATACAACTAATTTAAAACAAGATGACATCACTTTAACTTATTCAAAATATTATAAATCATTTATGCTAAAAGGTGGGATTCATCATATTAACACAACTGATAAAGATTTATGTGATGCAAATGTAATCATTGGGGCTATTGGTGGATATCAATGGAGTAATTATGATAAATATAGTTATGGATTAGAGAGTTACTATTCTCAATATAAAGATGGGCATGATGAAAACGAGATTGCAAACAAAATAAATATATTTCAGATTACACCATATTATTCATATTCAAAAGCTATAAATATAAATACTAGAAATATTATTGGATTTAAATTGAACTATATAATTGCAGATGATTATAAAACAAAGAATTATACATCTTATGAAATAGCAGATACCTTATACTATAAAAAGTTTTTTACCATAATTAAAGTCTATTGTGGAAAAATGAAAACAGGTGTTAAAGATAGTGGAAATACAGTATATAATTCTAAAGATTTACTAAAAGATGGATATAACCTAAAGTTAGGTTATAATATACAAAGCAATTTGTCAATAAGTACAAGTTACGCTATTAATAATTTTGAAGAATATGGATTAACAGGTACAACTTCAAATAAAGTTGTTGTTGCAACGTTAAGGTACAGTTTCTAATGTATAAATATTTAATCATGTTTATTTTAACTATATCAGTACTTTTTGGTAGTGATTTTCAAGATGTAAAATCATCTTACTTTAAATCATACAACTATGAACAGATGGGTAAATATAGTGAAGCTATAAAAGTCTTAACACCATTAATAAATAAATATCCAAAAGGATATACTTTAAATTTAAGATTTGGATGGTTATTCTATCTAAATAAGAATTATAATAATTCTATTAAATATTATAAAAAAGCTTCACTTTTAATCCCTTACTCTTTGGATCCAAGACTTGGACTTATTCGTGTATACTTAGATACTTATTCTTTTGAAAAAGCGCAAACAGTATCTTATGAGCTATTAAAAATAGATTATTATAATTACTATGCAAACATATATGCTATTCAATCATTACTAGCACAAAAAAAATATGATATTGCAACTGAAATTACAAATAAAATGTTATCGCTTTATCCAACTGATATATCTTTTCTTGAACTTTTAGCTGTTATATATAAAGATACAAATAATAAATATCTCTATAAACTTTATGAAGATATTTTAATACTTGACCCAAATAATGTTTTAGCTAGAAGTAATTTTTAAAGTTTGTTAATTAAAATTTTATTTGGCAAGATATTAAAAATAAAAAATGGTTTGATTGATATATTATAATAATAATAATAATAATAATAATAATGATAATAATATAGATATTATAAAATAAATTTTGGATTAATGATTAATATATAATTAGATATAATGCACAAATTATAAAATATAAGGTTTGGAATATGAAATTAGCAGTATTTGACTTTGATAGTACATTGATGGATGGGGAAACTATTGATTTTTTAGCAGTTGAACTAGGAATTGAAAAAGAGGTTTCTGCGATTACTGAAGAGGCAATGAGTGGAAGATTGGATTTTTTTGAATCACTTACAACTAGAGTAAAACTTCTTGAAGGTTTAGATTATGATAAAGCTGTAGAGATTTGTAAAAATTTACCACTTATGAATGGAGCGAAAGAGACTGTATCAGCTTTACAAGAGCAGGGTTATAAGGTGGTTTGTTTTTCTGGTGGATTTAGAATAGGGACTACACCTGCTAAAGAAGTTTTAGGACTTGATGCAGATTTTTCAAATATCTTACATGAAAAAGATGGAAAACTTACAGGTCTAATTGGTGGAGATATGATGTTTTCATCTAGTAAAGGTGATATGATTCAAAGGATTCAAGGACTTTTAGGGATTACAAGAGCTGATACTTTAGTAGTTGGTGATGGAGCAAATGACAGAAGTATGTTTACCCATGCTGATAAAAGAGTTGCTTTTTGTGCTCATGATATACTTAAAAAAGAGGCAAATATTATAATTGATACAAAAGATTTAACACAAATTTTAAAGCATATTTAAGTAGGTATTTGATGACACTTATAGAAAAACTTGAAAATGCTACTAGATTGACTTATGAAGATGGTATCGCTTTATATGATTTAGATATTTTAACTTTAGGAAAATATGCTGATAAAAATCGAAAAGAACGATTTGGTAAAAAAACTTATTACAATGTAAATAGACATATAAATCCAACAAATATTTGTAAAGATGTTTGTCAATTTTGTGCATATAGTGCAAGTAGAAAAAACCCACAACAATATACTATGACACATGATGAGATTATGAATACTGTAGAAAATAGTTGTAAAAATGGTATTAAAGAGGTTCATATAGTTTCAGCACACAATCCTAAAGCAGGATTACAATGGTACCTTGAGATATTTTCAAAAATAAAAGCTAAATATCCACATCTTCATGTAAAAGCTTTAACAGCAGCAGAGATACATTTTTTAAGTGAGGAATATAATTTAACGCATGAAAATATTATAGACCTTATGATAAAAAATGGTGTAGATTCTATGCCAGGTGGTGGAGCAGAGATATTTGATGAAACTGTTCGTAAAAAGATTTGTGGTGGAAAAGTTACAAGTGATCAGTGGATAGATATTCATAGAATTTGGCACAATAAAGGTAAACAATCAAATGCAACTATGCTTTTTGGTCATATTGAAAGTAGAGCAGATAGAATAGACCATATGATAAGGCTAAGAGAGCTACAAGATGAAACAAATGGTTTTAATGCTTTTATACCACTTGTATATCAAAAAGAGAACAACTATCTAAAAGTTGAAGATTTTCCAACAGCTGTAGAGATACTTAAAACATTTGCTATAAGTAGATTGATATTAGATAATATTGCAAATTTAAAAGCATATTGGGTAACTTCAAGTATAAAATTAGCTTTAATAGCTCAAGAATTTGGAGCAAATGATTTAGATGGTACAATAGAAAAAGAATCAATAAATAGTGCAGCAGGTGCTTCAAGTAGTAATGGTATGGCACAAAATGATTTTATAGATTTGATTAAAAATAGTGGATTTGAACCAATTGAACGAGATAGTTTATATAACGAATTAAATTAGTATATATTTTATATTTAGAGAGTGTAAATCTAACTGTGTAAACCCTAAAATATGATTATTTGATAAAATATCAGATATGAAAATAAAATAGGATTTACACAATGAATTTATTAAATACAGAAGAATTAAGAAGACAAATAGCAAATGGAACATTTAC
>DAOVXU010000123.1 GCA_030635995.1 Arcobacter sp.
TAAGAAAGATTTATTTTATAATATTATAGATTTAAAATAACAAAAAGTAAAAATAAATCTGCTAAATCAAAATATTAGGTATAGTTATTCTATATTCAAGTCCGCCATCAATTTCACTTATAATATCAATTTCACCTTTTAACTGTCGGGAAACTATATTATAAACAATATTCATACCAAGACCACTTCCACCATTATCTCTATTTGTAGTAAAAAATGGATCAAATATTTTTTTCTTAACCTCTTTGGATAAACCTTTTCCATTATCTTTATACACTAGTAGTAGTTTATCATCTAGTTTTTCAGCTTCAATAACAATTATTCCTCTACTATCTCCCATAAATCCATGTATTATTGAATTCATAACAAAATTTGTAATAATTTGAGCAAATAACCCTGGATTGCTATTTAATTTTATAGAATCATCTATATAAACTTCAACTTTATGATTTAACTTTTTTATTTTATTATGCAAAGATAATAATATCTCTTCAACATATTCATTTAAGTAAAACTCTCTATCTTCATCACTACTTTGATCAACTGCAACTTGCTTAAAACTTCTTACAAGTGCTGCTGCTTTTTTTAAATTGATATGGATAGATCTATTTAATTCTTTAGTATCAGCTATATATTCCTTAAAACTTTCATCTGTCATCTCATCATCATCATAGTTTTTTTCCAATAAATCAATCTCTTCTTCTAAGTGTGTAATACCAGTAAGTGCCATACCTACAGGTGTATTTATCTCATGAGCAATGCCTGCAACCATACCACCTAGACTTGCTAATTTCTCAGATTGTATTAATTGATTTTCTTGCTCTTTTTGAATAGATATATCAATAATACTAGCAACTACTATTGCATTTTTTATTTTCCATTTTGCACCAAAAGAGATATTTAAAGGGAATATCGTTCCATCTTTTCTTAACCCTTCTAATTCATGTGTACCATCTATAACACCACAAGATTCTCCACTACTTAAATACTTTTGAGAAGCATTTGTATGTAAATCTTTATATTTTAAAGGGATAATTCTTGTTAAATTTCTAGTATTTATCATCTCCTCTTTTGTCCAACCAAATAACTCTTCTGCTTTTTTATTGTAAGTTGTTATCTTAGCAGTCCAATCAATTGCAATAATTGCATTATTATTCGATTCTATTACTGTTTTTTTATACTCTTCTTCATTTTTTAATATATGGGTATAGCTATCAATTTTGTTAGCTGCTGGTTTTAAAATATAAACTGCAATAAATATCAATAACAATAAAGTTATTAGAACTAAATATTGCTCATATTTCTGCATCATTTTCAGTTGACTACTTGAAAACCTTTCATACTCTTTTACTGCACTATCAAGTTGAATTAAAATCCATTTTGAATTCTTTTGAGCATCTACTATATATTTCTTATCTCCTGTTCTTAAAACTTTATTAAAATAGCCTAAATATATTTTAAGATTTTCATCAAGTCCTTTTTTCACATAAATATCTTTTAACTCATGATTAAATTGTTTTGATAAAAGATATTTATGTGCATCTCTTATCTCACCTAAAGCATCAACAAAAGCAATTCTATTCTCTTTAATATCTTTATTATCATAATAATTAAGAGCAAGTATAACTAACCTTTGGGATAACATTCTTTGTTTACCACTTACATTTATAATTTTACCATACTCCTCTCCTGAACTTATCATTTGAGATGTTAAAACACCATGTATCATAATAAAAATTGCTATTAATATTACAGCTGGAACATACCTTTTAGTAAGGGAAAAACTAAATAAATTTAAAAATATTTTTTTAATCATTTCTAATTGCTTTTATCTCATCTAAATTTTCAAAAAACAGATCAACAAGTTTTGGTTCAAAATGTTTTCCACTCTCCCTTTTAAATAATTCCAGTATATCCTCTAAAGGCCATGCTGTTTTATATGAACGAACTTGTCCCAGAGCATCAAAAACATCAGCAATTGCTGTTATACGTCCATAAATATGTATCTCTTTACCTTTGATTCCTCTTGGATATCCACTACCATCCCATTTTTCATGATGTTCATATGCAATGGTTGCTGCTATTTTCATAATCTCTCTATTTGACCCTTTTAACAATCTCCATCCCTCTTGGGCATGTCTTTTAATTTCAGTATATTCCTCATCTGTTAATAATCCATCTTTACCAATTATTGCATCTGCTATTGCAATTTTTCCAACATCATGCATAGGACTTGCCATCCTAAAAAGATTTGCCTCTTCCTGCGATAATCCATAAGCTTTTGCCAAAATATAAGAAACCTTTGCCACTCTATGAACATGCTGTGCGGTATCTTCAGAATGTGCTTCAATAATATCACCAAGTGTTTCTACAATCTCACTTTGAGTTTGCAATATCTCATCATTCAAACAAATATTTTCAAAAGCAATAGCTATATTATTTGCAAAAACTTGTAATAAATCTCTATCAACTGTACCAAGTCTTTCACAACCATTAAGATATAGAAAAATACTTTTTTTATTTGTTGATTCAAAAAAACCAACATATGCAGTACCATCAAAAAAACTTTTTTTCTCCTCATATGCTCTATTTAATAAGTCAAAAGCTTCTGGTGTCATAATATTATAATCATCACAATCTTTAAATTCACCAGTTGTAGCAAGTAATTTAAACTGTCCATCTTCTAAAGTAGCAAAAAAACCACTATTTATTTTTCTCGTACTCAACCCATGCTTCAGATCAAGCAATGAAACAACTTGAGTTAAGACACCCTCTACAAAAAGTATTAAGGATTGTTTATTGAAAATCGATGCTGATGCTTCTATTATTTTTTGTAATCCAATTTTATTTTGCTTTATAGTATAAATATCACGACTTGCTCTAAGTGATGCCATAACTGTTGTATAAAGTTTAGATGATGTAAGTTCAGTTTTCTCTTTATAATCATTTATATCATAATCTCTTATTACATCTTTTTCAGGAGCAGATCCTGGCTGACCTGTACGAAGAACTATCCTTACAACATCATTTTTTAAATCTTCCCTTATAGCTTTTGCAACTTTTAAACCAGCATCATCTGTCTCCATAACTACATCTAACAATACCAATGATATATCTGAATTATTTTTTAATATCTCTAATGCTTCTTTTCCACTATAAGCACTTAATATATCTAAACCTTTATCCTCAAATTCAAATTTTTTTAATACTGATTTTGTTATTGCATGTACTTCAGGTTCATCATCAACAACTAATATTTTCCAATTATATGTATTAATCTCTTTCTTTTTATTATCTGATTTAAATTTCATTTTCAATCCTAAAATAGTCTTCTTTAATATGGATAAATTTTATACCTTTTTCAATTAAGCTTTTATTAAAGTGGACCTATAAATATAAAATTCTCTATAGTTATAGGAATTACTATCAAATAGTAAGGGTCATCTCATAAACCCAAGATTGTAACTCTTTCATATCATCATATATTTTAAAAGCTTTATCTAAAAATACCTCTTCAAAAAAAATATTATCAATTTTAAATTCTTTATAAGCAAACATAGTGTCATACTTTGTAAGATAGATATAATTCTCATCTTTATCAAATATTTTAGGAACCCTTTTATATTTAGGTTCAGGGATTAAATATCCTTTTGATTTTAAATCTTCAAGAATACAATGTAGCTCTTTTCTTTTTCTTTCATCTTTTATATATTCTCGATATACTTTTAAAAGTGGTGGTTTAAATCCTCTTATACCACTAGCTATAAAATACTCATCTTTTGTATAGTGCATATAAAAACTAGAACTTTGCATCCTATGTCCGCTACCTTGCCAAAAGAGAAGTCCAATTTTTGACTTCATAGGTGTTTTATCTTTTGAAAATCTAACATCACGATATATTTTAAATAAGCTACCACTTACTTTTGGATTGGATTTTATATTAGGTACAAGTATTTGTAGTGTTTCACCCATATCTTGAATAAAAGATATATTCGGTTTATGAATAGTCTCTTGCCAAATATGACGATGGAGTTCAAACCATTCTTTTGAGTTATTTTTAGATAATATTTCTAAAAACTCTATCCCTTCTTTTTTAAATCCATTAAACTGCATCTAATTCCATCAATATTTTAAAATAGGTCAAGTTCCCCATCATTTTCTTCATATCTTAAAATTTTTCCTCTAGATATATCTCTTGCATCAATTAATGCTTGTTCTGCATTTTTTATAGAGATATCCATATTATCAGAATCTTCTGGAAACATAGAAATACCAATAGATACAGTTTTTTGAAACTTATCATTACTTGGAGTTAATAAATATTGAACGGTTAATTTTTCTTGAATATGAGTTGCTATCTCCACTGTTTTATTATAGTCTAAAACATTCATTAGTAAAACTAAAAACTCTCCACCTCCAAATCTAACTGCAATATCTGAATTTCTAATACTATTTTTTAAACTCTTTGCATATAATCTTAAAAATTCATCCCCAAATTGTATTCCATGTTCATCATTTACAGCTCTAAATCTATCGATATTTATAAGCAATACCCCTATTTTCATATTTTCCCGTATAGCTAAAGGGATTATCTCTTTCATCTCTTCATTAAAAGATAATCTATTTTTTAAGTTTGTAAGCGGGTCTATCATAGCAGATAATTCTAAAGAAACTAAAACTAATTTTACATACAAGATGTAACTTATCTCTTCTAAATAATTTTCTAAATATAATTTATCAAAACTACCTAAATGTGAATTATCTAGTACAAATTCTAAAATACCTGTATTTATATTACATCGATAACTATAATTTGCTATAAAAATATCCGATGTTTCATATTTTATAGTTTCTATAGTATCTATATATTGTTTTACTTTAAAATCTTTAATATTAAATTTACTTTTTAAGAGAATTTGAACTTCTGTATATATCTCTTCTATCGTCTCTAAATTATTTATAATATATTTAAATTCATTTATTTCAGCCAATGCACTAATGACTTTTTTTATCTCTTCTAAATGTTTTGAATCAACTATATTTTTAAGTTTATCTATTAAAGTACTTTTTTTATTTAAGTGATTCAAATATCTTTCCTTTTCTTCTTTATAATCCTGGAGCTTTCCACATAGATGTTGTCAAATTATCATCTACAAGTTTTAATTGCTCTTCATACACTTTTTGCCATTTTACTTTTATATCTCTATAAAGTTTATAATTTTTTTTATTTGGAATATATACTTTATCCCAAACTACAAGTTTTTTAGATGCCTCTTTAATATCTTTATAAATACCAACACCAACACCAGCACTCATAACAGCTCCAAGTGCTGTTGCTTCTGTAACTTTTGGTATCTTTATCTTACAATTTGTAACATCACAAAGTATCTGACACCATAACTTACCTTTTGAAGCTCCACCTGCAAATACTATTGTATCTATTTTTATATTTGTAAAGTCTTTTATCTTATCTAAATTTATACTTGATACGATATA
>DAOVXU010000073.1 GCA_030635995.1 Arcobacter sp.
AAAAAAAGCAGTTTTAGATGAACTTAAAAGTCATTTTAGACCAGAATTTTTAAATAGACTTGATGATATTGTTATATTTGAGCAACTTGGACTTGAAGCGATCACTTCAATTGTCGATATTATGTTTGATTCTATTGCTAAAAAGTTATTATCCAAAGATATAAAGATAACAATGACCCAAAATGCAAAAAATTATATAGCAAATGAAGGATTTGATCCAATTTATGGAGCAAGACCTTTAAAAAGGGCTTTATATGATATTGTTGAAGATAAATTGGCTGATTTAATTTTAGAAGAAAAGATAAAAGAGGGAAGTTTAGTTGAATTTGATATGTTAAATGATGAAGTTATTGTAAATTTATACTAAAGTTAAGGTTTATTTAAATATAATCTCAAACTTATTTTAGAAAAAGGAACGATTGATGAAAAGAACTTATCAACCACATAACACACCAAGAAAAAGAACTCACGGTTTTAGAACACGAATGGCGACTAAAAACGGAAGAAGAGTTATTAAAGCGAGAAGAGCTAAAGGTAGAAAGAGATTAGCTGTTTAAGTAAACAACATAGGGTTAAGACTACTAAAGAATTTAACCAAATTTATAAAAGCAATAAACGGTGGCATACCATTTCGTTTGTTGCTTTTTTTAAATCTTCAAAAAATGAAACTATAAATATCGGTTTTGTTGCATCAAAAAAAATTGGAAATGCTGTCAAGAGAAATAGGGCAAAAAGATTGTTAAGGTCTTTAGTTTTAAATCAAGAGTTAAATTTAGCTAATGGTCAATATGTATTTATAGCAAAAGCTGAGATATTTAATAGGGATTATAAAACTTTACAAAAAGATTTTAAATATGCTATGAAAAAACTAGATATATTTTAAATGGATTTAAGAAAAGTATTAAGATATTTACCACTTAAATTGATACAATTTTATCAAAAATATTTAACAATATTATCTTTTGGTAGTTGTCGATATATTCCATCTTGCTCACAATATGCTGTAATACAATTTGAATATAATAACTTTTTTCAAGCTTTATATTATTCGATAATGAGAATATTAAAATGTAATCAACTTTTTGATGGGGGATTTGACCATCCTATTATCAAATATCAAGTTAATAAGGGCAATTTCAACAAAATTAAGATAAAATACTGGCTTATTCCAATGCAAAATAGTAAATTTAAAATTGTGAAAAATTGGGATAGAGATATAAAATAAACTAGGATAGAAAAGAAAATGGCATTAAATGACAACACCTTAAACAAACAAGATACACAAAAAAGAATATTAGTAGCAACGCTATTATCATTTGCATTTTTTATAGCATATGATTTTTTTTACTTACAACCACAACAAGTAGAGCTTCAAGCTCAACAAGCTAAAGTAGTAGAGCAAAAACAAGTAACTTCAAATGTTACAACAAATTCAAATTCTGCTCCCACTTTAGCATCAACAGCAACATCATCAAGTATATCACCAGTTGTTCAAGTAGTTGATAAAAGTACAATTATTACAACAATTCAAACTAAAGTAAATAAGATTGAGATTGACAACTTAGGTAGAATTGCACAAGTTACTTTAAAAGATGAGAGATATGTAGATAAAAATGGAAAATCAATTCAATTATTTAATGCAACTCAACTTAGACCTTTAGAGGTTAGATTTGCAGATGCTACATTAAATGGTGAAGCTTTTAAAATTCCAGTAGTAGCGGATTTATCAAATGTTGATGCAACTTCTCGTGCTGTAAAATTAACTTTAACTCAACAATTATCTAAAACTACACTTACTAAAGTTTTAACATTTTATCCAGAAGGTCATTATGACTTAGATATTTCAACATCATCAAATGAAAATTATTTTATCACTGCTGGATTTAGACCAGATGTTGCAGCTGATATGTATGCAGATCATGGTGCATTGTTGATTAAAAATGATGGTACTTTAACTATTATTGAAGATGAAGATATAGAAAGAAATGAAGAATTAGTGGGTATTCAGGCTGTTAGTGCATTTGATAGATACTATACAACTACACTATTTAACTTTAAAAAGAATCTTCAAGTTACAGTTATGGCAAATAAAGATGAATCTCCAGAATCATTTATACATGTAATGAATAGTGCAAAACTTTCTGGATATGCTGGACCTAAAGAGTATAAAACAATTAAAGCTTTAGATAAAGATTTAACTGGAATTATTGAGTATGGTTGGTTTACATTTATTGCTAAACCTATGTTTGCTATGTTACAGTTTATCCAAGGTTATATTGGAAACTGGGGTTGGACAATTGTTATTACAACTATTTTAATTAAACTTGTGCTTTATCCTTTATCTTATAAAGGTATGGTAAGTATGAATAGACTTAAAGAGCTATCTCCTAAAGTTAAAGCATTACAAGAAAAATATAAAGATGATAAACAAAAAGCTTCGGCTCATATGATGGAGCTATATAAAAAAGAGGGTGCAAATCCTATGGGTGGGTGTTTACCTATCCTTTTACAAATCCCAGTATTTTTTGCTATTTATCGAGTATTATTAAATGCAATTGAACTTAAAGGTAGTGAGTGGATTTGGTTTATTGATGATTTAACTCATACAGTATCTATGGATAATTTATTTGATCCTTATTTAATATTACCAATTATTATGGGTGTTACTATGTTTGTACAACAAAAAATTACACCAAATCAAATACAAGATGAAGCACAAAGAAAAATGTTTCAATTTTTACCTGTAATATTTACTTTCTTCTTTATCTTTTTTGAAGCTGGACTTGTACTTTACTGGACTATAAATAACTTATTTACAGTTGCACAACAATATTATATAAATCAAATATTTGCTAGAAATAAAGAGATAAGACATCAAGAGCATCTTGATACAAAGCATAAAAAAGGGAAATAATTATGTCCACTAATGAACAAAATAGTATAGCCTTTGAGGGGAAAACTTTAGAAGAAGCATATAAAAAAGCTTCTTTAGAATTTAATTGTTCAATTACAGATTTAAAAAGTGAAATTATACAAGCACCTTCATATGGTTTTTTAGGATTTTTTAAAAAATATGCCATTATTAAAGTATATAGAGTTAGTTCTGATAAAAAAGATAAAATAGAGAAAAAGACTCAAGAGATACATATAGAAGATGTAAGCTCTAAAATAGAAGAGTTACATAGTGAAGTGGTTATAGCTGATGAAGTAGCTGTAGAAATTAAAACTGTTCAAAAGAGTGAAGAGAAAAAAAAAGAAAAGATTTTTAATGATTTTTATTCAAAAGATAAAGAAGAGAAGCTTGTAGAAACAATTGTAACTAAAGATAATGATGAGATAATAGATGAGATTAGTGAAAAACTGAATTTATTATTTTCTAATTTATGTTATGAGATTGATCCAATTAAAGTATCATATTATGATGAAAGAACAATATATATCGAATTTTCAGGAGAAGATAGTGCTTTGCTGATAGGTAAAGAGGGATATAGATATAAAGCTTTATCTTATATAATATTTAATTGGATTCATGATAAGTATGATTTAATGGTTAGACTTGAAGTTGCTCAATTTTTAGCACAACAAGAGGAAGCTATACATAAATATTTAGAGCCGGTTATACAAACTATTAAAGATGATGGTTTTTATAAAACTAAACAACTTGATGGTATTTTGGTTCATATTGCACTTACAAGATTAAGAGATGAATTCCCTGATAAGTATGTGGCAGTTAAGACAAATATTAAAGGTGATAGATATATTCTAGTAAACGAATATAGAAAATAAAATGATAACAACTGATGATACAATAGTTGCAATCGCAACTGCTTCAGGTGTTGGAGCAATCTCTATTGTTAGAATGAGTGGAAAAGATGCTCTTTCTATCTCTCTTAAAATTTCAAAACGAATAAATTTAATTCCTAGAATGGCTACATTATCTAAAGTATATGATAAAGAAGATGATTTAATAGATGAAGCTCTTTTAATATATTTTAAAAATCCACACTCTTTTACTGCTGAAGATATTGTTGAATTTCAATGTCATGGTGGAATAGCTATTACAAATCTTATACTTGATACTGCAATTCATTTTGGATGTAGACTTGCTAATGCTGGTGAATTTTCAAAAAGAGCATATTTAAATGAAAAAATTGATATGTCACAAGCATATGCAATTAGTAAATTAATAGAAGCTAGAAGTGAAGATGCTGTTAAAATGTTAGCTCGTCAATTAAAAGGGGAGCTAAAAGATTTTGTAGATGAGATACGAAAAGATTTACTTTTTATTTTAGCTTATGTTGAAGTTAGTATTGATTATGCGGAGGAAGATCTACCTGCTGATATATATTCACAAATTGAACAAAAACTTTTAAATACTACTTTAAAGCTTACAAATACACTTGAATCTTCAAAAAGAAGAGAGGGTATGATTGAGGGATTTAAGGTTGCAATTATAGGGAAACCAAATGTTGGTAAAAGTTCACTGTTAAATAAATTGTTAAATTTTGATAGAGCTATTGTAAGTACTATAGCAGGAACTACAAGAGATACTATTGAAGAGAATATTAAAATAGGTACACATATCATTAAAATAGTAGATACAGCTGGTATAAGGGAAGCGTCTGATGAGATAGAACAAATAGGTATACAAAAGTCCAAAGAGGCTATAGATGAAGCTAATATAGTTATAGCTTTATTTGACAATAGTCGAGTTTATGATAATGAAGATGAACAGATCCAGCAACTTTTACAAACTTCTACAAAAGAAAGAATTATAATTTTAAATAAAAATGATTTGGAAAATAAATTTGATAAAAATAAATTACTAAATATTGATTTAGAATTAAATATTTCAAAAAAACTTACAAATACGACTATTAGTAACCTTATAGATAAACTTGAAGATATATTAAATAAAAATAGCCATACTGATGATATGACTTTAGTATCTAAAACTCAAGTTATAAGTGTAGAGGAGACTTTAACAAATATTAAAGAATCTAGTTCTATTTTAGCTACAGGTGAATTAGAATTTTTTGCATATCATATAAAAGAAGCTATGGAGAATATATCTATGATAACACGACCATATGAAAATGATCAGATGCTTGATGTTATGTTTGGTGAGTTTTGTTTAGGTAAATAATAGATATTTATTTAAATATTGGAGTAATAAAAAAGGGGGATACAATTAGTATACCCCTTTTTTTGATATTATAAAATTAACCTTTTACAATACTTTCAATAATTCCAACAATAGATGGGTCTTCTAATGTTGATGTATCTTGAATGATCTCTTCACCTTTTACTATACTTCTTAAAATTCTTCTCATAATTTTACCACTTCTTGTTTTTGGTAAATCTGGAACAAAAGCCATAGCATCACATAGAGCAATTGCACCAATCTCTGCTTTGATAAGTTGATTTATAGTTTTCATCTCTTCTAGTTCATCAGCAATACCTTCATCTGATTTTAGAACAATATATGCAAATATCCCTTCCCCTTTTATCTCATGAGGTTTCCCAACTACTGCAACTGAAGCTACATTATCATGTTTTTTAATAGCTGCTTCAACTTCTGCTGTACCCATTCTATGTCCAGATACATTTATAACATCATCAGTTCTACCTGTAATAGTAATATAATCATCTTCACTTACCATAGCTCCATCACCTGTAAAATATACAGCTTTTCCATCTTTTTTACAATCACCAAAATAAGATTTTACAAATCTTTCATCATCATTCCAGATGGTTCTTATCATACTTGGCCAAGGTTTAGTAATACACATAAAACCTTTTTCTCCAGTGGTAGTTGGTGTTCCATTTTCTTCAATAACTTCTGCAATAATTCCAGGAAGTGCAAATGTTGCACAAGCTGGTTTTATAGGTGTACAAGCAGGAAGTGGAGATATCATATGTCCACCTGTTTCTGTTTGCCAATATGTATCAACTATTGAACAATTGCTATTTCCAACAGCTTCATAGTACCATTTCCAAGCAGGTGGATCAATTGGTTCTCCAACAGTTCCAAGTATTCTTAAACTACTTAAATCATATTTAGCAGGTTCATTTTCACCCATTTTATGTAAAAGTCTAATAGCTGTAGGTGCTGTATAAAATTGATTTATTTGATACTCCTCTACCATTTTCCAACATCTTCCAGCATCAGGAAAAGTAGGAACACCTTCAAACATAACAGTAGTAGCGCCTGCTGCTAATGGTCCATAAACAATATATGTATGTCCTGTAATCCAACCAACATCAGCAGTACACCAATAAGTATCATTGTCTTTTATATCAAATACCCACTCCATAGTCATCTGAGCCCATAAAATATATCCAGCAGATGAGTGTTGAACACCTTTTGGTTTACCAGTACTTCCGCTTGTATAAAGTAAAAATAGTGGATCTTCACTCTCCATTGGTTCAGCTTCACATACAGAAGATTCACTTTTAATAAGTTCATTATAGCTATAATCACGACCACTTACCCAGTTTATATCTTCACCATTTCGCTCAACAATACAAACATTTTTAACACATTCACATCCAGTTTCTAAGGCAGTATCCACTACAGGTTTTAACATATAAGGTTTACCTTTTCTAAAAGCACCATCAGCAGTTACAACCAATTTTGCACTTGCATCAATAATTCTGTCTTTAAGTGCTTCAGCAGAAAAACCACCAAATACTATACTATGAATTGCACCAATTTTAGCACAAGCCAACATAGTTACAGCAGCTTCAGGAATCATAGGCATATAGATAACTACTCTATCACCTTTTTTAATATCAAATTTATTTTTAAACATATTTGCAGTTTGATTTACTCTATATGCTAACTCTCTATATGTGATAATCTCTTTATCGCCATTATCACCTTCAAATATAATTGCAGCTTTATTTTTTTTAGTATCTAAGTGTCTATCTACACATTGATGAGCAACATTCATAGTTCCACCACTAAACCATTTATAAAATGGTGCATTAGATTCATCTAATATTTTATTGTATGGAGTAAACCAATCAATTTTCTCATCAGCAAATTTAGCCCATGTACCTTCATAATCATTATCAAAATCAGCAACTAATGCTTTGTATTCTTCCATCGAACCAAATTGAGGATTGTTAAACATCTCTTTTTTTGGATTAAAAATTTCACTCATCTATATTCCTTTGATTTATTTTTATTTGTTATATTATATATATTTTAAATAGCATTAAAATAGCATTTACAAATTAATATATTTAATTAATTTTAACTAAAAGCACCTTTGTAAATTGATAAATTTTGTAATTTTAAAAATATCATAGCACTCATAATTGCATCATTTAAAGCATCATGTTTTCCAAGTTCAGGTAAATTCAAATTTGTCATAATTGTATCAAATTTTAAATCAACAAATTCATGTGCAGAGTGTTTTTTATATCGTTGATAATACATTGAAGAAAGTTCAATTGATTCATTGTGTAAAGTTGTCCCTATAAATTCTTTTAAATGGGTATTTAAAATATTTATATCAAAAGATATGTAGTATCCTACAATAGGAAGATTACCAATAAAAAATAATAATTGTTCAAGTGCTTCATCTATTGAAACACCATTTTCTAAGTCAGTTGGTGTTATATGGTGTATTTTTATACTTTCATGATTTATATCTTTTAAAGGCTTTATAAATATTTCAAAAGATTGGCTTGTGATAATTTTTCCATCTTTTATTTTAACTGCACCAATTGAAAGTATCTCATCTTTTTTATGATTTAAGCCTGTTGTTTCTGTATCTAA
>DAOVXU010000248.1 GCA_030635995.1 Arcobacter sp.
CTGTTTTGATATAGAAAGTCCTAGACCTGTCCCTCCATATTTTCTAGTGGTACTTGCATCTGCTTGAGAAAATGATTTAAATAATTTTGATTGTTGCTCTTTGCTTATACCTATACCTGTATCTTTTATCTTAAATTTATAGGTATCATTTATATTTGATATATTTAATTTTACATTTCCACTATGAGTAAATTTTATTGCATTATTTATTAGGTTTATTAGGGTTTGCGAGATTCTTTGATTATCTCCATAAAGATATGATACATTTTTAGGATAGTTAATCTCAAAATCAAGAGCTTTTTCATCTGCTTTATATTTAACTAGATTTGATATATTCAATATAAGTTGTTCAAGATTGAAATCTATCTTATGTATTTCTAATTTTCCTGCTTCTATTTTAGAATAATCTAAGATATCATTTATAATATTAAGAAGTGATTTTGAAGATAAATTTATAGTTTCTAAATAATATTTTTGTTTTTTAGTTAAATTTGTTTCCATAGCAAGATATGTCATACCTATTATTCCATTCATTGGAGTTCGTATTTCATGTGACATATTTGCTAAAAATTCTGATTTAACTTTAGTAGCTTGTTCTGCTTTTTGTTTAGCTAATATAAGCTCTTTTTCTTTCTCTTTTGATTCTGTTACATCTCTTACACTTATAAGAATTCTATCTGGATTATGTAGCACTGACATAGACATGTTTATAGTAATATGTTTACCATCTTTTATAATACACTCTTTCTCATGATTTTTTATATATCCAACTTTTAAAACCTCTTGCATCGCTAATTTAGAAGACTCTATATAGTCAGGCAGTGTAAGATTAAGACAAGAATCAGCTAAAAGTTCAGCTTCACTAAATCCTGTCATCTCCAAATATGCTGGATTTACTTTTAAAAAATTTGATTGCATATCAAGTATTGCTATTGCATCTTTACTACCTGAATAGATCGTTTCAAAAGTTTCTTTTTGTTCCTCTAGCTCTTTTGTTTTTTCTGTTATTTTCTCTTCAAGGTTATGATTTAATTCATATATCTCTTTATGTAATTTTGTACTTACAGATATATTATTATTTATAGAATTTGCCATTTTCCCAAATTCATCAAAACTATTTATATCTATTTTATCTACTACTTGTGTTTTATTTTGTAAAAAAGAAAAAAATTCATTAAGACCATTTTCAAGTTTTTTAATAGGTTTAGTTATGATATTTCTAGCTAATATATAAAATACTATACCTATAAATAAAAGCAACCATAAAGCATTTTTAACACTATTAAATATAAGTTCATCTGTTTTCTTTTGAAGAAACTCTTTTTTAATTTTTATTTGAGCCTCCTCTTTTGCCATATATTCTCCAGTACCTACAAACCAACCCCAATCTTGTACTCCAAAAGAGTAAGATATCTTTGTTTGATATGGACTATCCTTTATTGTTCTCCACTTATAGGTATAAAAATGTCCTCCACCTTTTTTTGCATTTGATATATGATCTTTTATCACCCATCTACCCTCTCCACCTTTTAGATGAAGAAGTGATTTTCCTATTAAATCTGGTCGAGGATTAAAAGCCAAAGGAACACCATCATAACTCCAAACAAATACATAACCATTATCATCACCATATGTCATTGCGTCCATAGCTTTAATTGCATCTTTTTTTATGCTTCTCAATTCATCTTTAGTCATTTTCAATGTCACTTTATCTCTGTATATTTGTAAAATCCCTTTTGCCATATCTACATAATTTTTAAGTGATTCTTTTTTTGAATCCATTACTTGCTTTTCATATTGAGCAATACTCTTATTTGTTATCTCTTGTATTGTTTGTACAGATTGTATTGTTAGATATATAGCAACTATTATAATTGCTCCAAATACTATAAATAATAATTTAGCTTGTATTGGTATATTTTTTATATTCATACTATTCCTTCGTTTTATTAAATTTTTTACTTTATTAATTTAATTGCATCTGCTATTTTATATTTCTCTACTAAGCTTTTTATTTTATTAAAAAACTCCTCTTCTTTATCATCTAATTGATACTGCTCAATCTCTTCAATAATAGGTTTATACTGTTTTGGTCTATTTGAATTAAGTGCTTTTTTTAATTTATCAAATAATTCAACTCTTTTTTCATCACTAAGTTCTAGCAAATTATTATTTTTCTTATC
>DAOVXU010000215.1 GCA_030635995.1 Arcobacter sp.
CTGCTTTTCTTAAAGCAGCTTTTGCAGCATCAACTCTTGAAGTCATACCCATACCAACTGCAACCATCGCAGAATCTTTTACATATACTACACAATTTGATTTAGTTAAAGATGCAAGTTTATATGCTATCTCCATATCTTTTTTCTCTTGTGTCGATGCTTTTCTTGTAGATTTTAATTCTGAATTTTTCACTTCATCATTCTCAACCTTATCACTATCTTGATAAACAAATCCACCATCAACTATTTTAAAGTTATGTGCATCATTTGAAAGTTCAAGTTTTGTAGTACCTTGCTTAAATAATTTAATTCTTTTCTTTTTATTTAATTCTTTTTCTGCTTCTGCTGTAAAATCAGCAGCATAAACAACTTCTAAGAAAATTTCATTCATTTTAATAGCTAAGTCTAAATCAATTATACCATTTACAGCAACTACTCCACCAAATGCAGAGATAGGGTCACATTTAAGAGCTTCATTGTAAGATTCTAAAAGTGTATCTTTTATAGCAAATCCACAAGGGTTTCCATGTTTAACTATACAAACTGCATTATCATCTCCAAATGCACCTGCTATTTTAGCAGCACCAGAAATATCACCCATATTATTGAAACTTGCTTCACCTTTAAGTGTGATAAATTTATTTGATAAGTGATTATCAAACTCATATAATGCACCTTTTTGATGAGGGTTTTCACCATATCTAGTATCAAATACTTTAGTTCCTGTTATAAATTGTTGAGCACCCATACCATTATTAAATCTTTTATTCATATAGTTTGCAATCATAGCATCGTAAGCTGCTGTATGTTCAAATGCTTTTATCATCATATCTCTTCTAAACTCTACGGTGTTAGTGTCATTTTTAAGATTGTTTAAAACTTCATCATAATCAACTACATCTGTAACTATAATTACACTATCAAAGTTTTTAGCAGCTGAACGAACCATAGCAGGTCCGCCTATATCAATATTTTCAATAATATCTTCAAAGTTATCAGTTGATTCAATAGTAGCTTTAAATGGATATAAGTTTACACAAACTAAATCAATCCCCTCTACACCTAACTCTTTTGCTTGGTCAAGGTGTGATTGCTTATCTCGTCTATGTAAAATTCCACCGTGAATATATGGATTTAGAGTTTTTACACGACCTTCAAAACATTCAGGAAATTTTGTAACTTCATTTGCTTCAATTACTGCTATTCCTGCATCTTGTAACTTTTTATATGTTCCACCTGTTGAGATTATCTCATATCCTAAAGATACTAACTCTTTAGCAAAGTTCTCAACACCACTTTTATCACTTACACTTATTAATGCTCTCATTATAAATCCTGCTCTATTATCTCTTGAAATCTATTAAAGTAAACATCTTTTACTTTATCCATTTTTCTATATAAACTATTAATTGCTAGTACATCTCCACCAGTTTTTCCAATACAACCATAAACAATACCAATTTTTGTACTTAGGTCATTAAATGCTTGAATATTTTCAGGTTTAATCTCTACAATTGCACGACTAAGTGATTCACTAAACATATCATATTCATATTCAAAAGATACATTTACATCACAACCCATATTTCCAATAGCACACATTTTTCCTAATGCAACAGCAACACCACCAACATTTACATCTTTTGCAGATTCTAAAAGTCCAAGTTTATTTGCCTCAATTATCATCTCCCATAATTGCAATTCAGCATCAAAATCAACACCTGGATGAACTCCAGCAATTTGACCTTCAATCTCTTTTAGATATAAACTACCACCAAATTCACTATATGATTCTCCAACTAAACAGATATAGTTACCTTTTGATTTAAATGAATTTCCTAGAACTTTATTCATATCATCATTTAGACCAACTGTTGCAATTGCTGGTGTTGGGAATATTCCTACCCCATTTGTTTCATTATATAATGAAACATTTCCACCAATTACTGGAGTATTTAAACTTTTACAAGCTGCTTTTATACCTTCACAAGAGTGTTTAAATTGCCACATTACTTCTGGATTTTCTGGGTTTCCAAAGTTTAGACAATCTGTAATTGCTAATGGTCTAGCACCTGTCATAGCTACATTTCTTCCTGCTTCCATAACAGCTGCTGCTGCTCCTAATTCTGGATTGATATAACAATACCTAGTATTACAATCAGCACTCATTGCCAGTGCTTTTCCAGTTTCTTTAATTCTAATAACAGAACCATCTAAGCTTCCAGGTCCAGCAATTGTATTTGTTTGTACCATTGAATCATATTGGTTGTAGATAAATGATTTATCTACAACTTCTAAACTTCTCCAAAGTATGTCAAATATATCAGTCATACTAAGTTCTTTTTCCATTTTTATCTCTTCAATATTTTCCAAGTAAGCTGGCTTTGCAACAGGTCTATCTAAAATAGGAGCTTCTTCTGAAAGTGGTTGGATAGGTATATCTGCAACTAATTCATCATTCCAATATAGTTCCATATTTCCAGTATCAGTTACTTCTCCAATAACTGCAACAGATAATTCCCATTTTTCAAAGATATCAATTACAGCTTGTTCACAACCTTTTTTAGCACAGATTAACATTCTCTCTTGAGATTCTGAAAGCATAAAGTCATAAGGTGTCATACCCTCTTCACGAGCAGGAACTTTATCTAAATCCATTCTCATACCAGAACCACTTCTTCCAGCCATCTCAAATGATGATGATGTAAGTCCAGCAGCACCCATATCTTGAATACCAATAATTAAATCTTCTTTAAATAGTTCCATACAAGCTTCAAGTAAAAGTTTTTC
>DAOVXU010000218.1 GCA_030635995.1 Arcobacter sp.
AAAAGAGATTGATTTTTTACCAACATCAGCAATAGTTGCAGAGCCGACTTGTGAAGATATATTTGGTGATGCTATTAAAGTAGGAAGAAGAGGTAGTATAAATGGGTATTTAGAGATTCAAGGTAAGCAAGGTCATGCAGCTTATCCAGAAAAGACAATAAATCCAATACATCAAATTTCAACTATTTTATCAAATATTGCAGGTAAAAATTTAGACAATGGAGATGAATATTTTTCCCCAAGTCAATTGATAGTTACAGATATAAGATCAGGGATGCAAGTAACAAATGTAACTCCAAATAAACTAAATTTGATGTTTAATGTTAGAAATTCTACAAAAACAACACAAAAAGAGATAAAAGAGTTAATTGATAATAATTTTAAAAAGTTAGATTATACTTTAAAATTAACTCAAGGTTCATATCCCTTTATGACAAATCAAAATAGTAAAGTTGTACAACAAATTTCAAAGTCCATAAAAGAGATTTTAAATATAGATACAAAATACAGTACAGCTGGTGGTACAAGTGATGCAAGATTTTTTGGACAATTTAAAATAGATACTGTAGAATTTGGAGTTATCAATGATACAATTCATAGTGTTAATGAAAGAACAACTGTTAAAGAGGTTGAAAATTTAACTAAAATATTTACAAATATAATTAAAAATTATTAGGTTTTGACAAAAGACTTTTTTTTAGCTAAAATGTGAAAAATAATATATCGTTTGGGAATATTTATGAGTGAGCTTGTACTATCAAAAGATGAACTGGTTAAATTGTTTATAAAAGAAGAGATAGAAGATACTCAAGATGGGTGGTTGTATCAAGGTAATATTTTAGTAAATATCATAGCTATACACGATCAAGATCCAAAATATGTTTATAATGTAACAAATGCGGAATATTATAAAATCACACCTATAGAACAGATATAAAAAGGGAAACATAAATGTCACATTGTCCATTTTGTAAGAAAAAGATTGCCATGAGTAAAGCTTTTTGCTCAAGAGGTTGTAAAGAGAACTATTTTCAATTAATTGCTATTCAAATACCAAAATTATTTATGAAAAGAATATTTGTATTTTGTTCCCCAGCTGAAAGAGAACTTGAGATTGAACAATTTGCATCTAGACATAAATGGAGATTAGATCTTCTTAAAAATAAGATAGAAGAGGAAGCTATTAAATTAGGATATATTGAAGATACTTCAACCCCTATACAATACTAGAAAGATTGTTGTAATAATTTATATATATATGTAACTACTCCAAACATAATAAAACTTAGTGATATTAATATACCCATAGTTAGCCAAGACGTATTTAGTAAAAATCCAAGTTGAGCATCTGGTTGCCTAAAATTTTCTGCAATTATTCTCATAATAGAATATAAAATTACATAAAGTAAAGCTATCTCTCCATCAAACTTTCTTTTTGTACGATACCAAAATAATATTATAAAGATTAATAAACCTTCTAGTAATGCTTCATAAAGTGCTGAAGGATGTCTTAATACATCATTTACATATATTCCCCAAGGTACATCTGTAGCTCTACCAATTAATTCTTGATTTAAAAAGTTTGCAATTCTTCCAAAAATATATCCAAGAGGAACAGCAAGTGAAGCAATATCAGCTAAAACCCAAAAACTTAATTTATGTTTTCTGCAAAATAAAAATGTAGCTAAAATAAAGCCTATCAATGCTCCATGATAACTCATACCAGAAATTCCTACAAAAGTACCATCCATAAAAGGATTGAATATTTGCCAAGGATTCATTAAATACCACATAGTATGTGTATCATAAAATAATATATAACCTAATCTTGCACCAAGTATTACACCTACTTCTGCCCACCAAATATAGTTATCTAAAATATCACTTGATATTTCAGAATTATCTTTTTTAATTATATAGTGACCCATATAAATTGCTATAAGTAATGCTATAGCATACATTATTCCATACCAATGAACACCAATTGAACCTATATTAAAAGCAACAGGCTCAAAGATACTATATATATGTTGCCAAGATTCTAACATCTATTGGTTTTCTTTTTGTAATAATGTTGCAGCGATTAGTTCGATTGGATTTTTAAATACTACATCTTCAATTTTTGCATTGTGAAGTGAATTTGTTATTTGCATTCTACACGCACTACATTCAGCACTTACAATAGAAGCTTTTGTATCTTTTATCATAGCTGCTTTTGGAAGTCCAGCTGCTTTTGCAAAATGGTATTTTTCACTTTGCATAGTTACTCCACCAAATCCACAACATCTATCACTATTACTCATCTCAACCATATCATAATTTTTTGAAAGTAAATTTCTAGGTTCTTGATGTATATTTTGCATTTTTTTAGCATGACAAGGATCATGATAAGTTACCAAGTCACTAAATCTTTTTCCAGTTTTTTCTAAAAGTTCAGATAAATTTGTATTATTTTCAAGCCATTTTGTTGCCATAACAATTTTAGGTGCTAATTTTTCTGCTCTTTTTTTCCATTCTGGTTGGTCATGTAAATAGTGAGCCCAGTCAATATTCATCATTGCACTACAAGTAGCTTCAGGTACAATTATAGCATCAACACTATCAACAAATGTCTCAAAATATGCTATATTTTCTTTAAGTAAATAATCAACACTATCAAAATCACCTGTAAAATATGCAGGTGCAGAACAACAAAGTTGATCTTTTGGTATAAAAGCAT
>DAOVXU010000086.1 GCA_030635995.1 Arcobacter sp.
AAATCCAGATGAAACTGAAGCACAAATCAAATTAGATAAAGTTATGAATACTTTTAATATATCTCATAAAAAAGATATAATGGTAAGAAATTTATCTGGTGGGGAACAACAAAGAGTTGCTATAGCAAGAGCACATATTAATGACCCGAAAATTATTATTGCTGATGAGCCAACAGCAAATCTTGATGAAAAATTATCTTTAAATTTTATAGAAATTTTAAAAGAGTTAAAAGCATCAAATAAAACTTTAATAGTTGCAACTCATGATCCGCTATTTTTTAATCTGGATTTTGTAGATAGAATTATAGAAGTTCATAATGGAAAAATTCTTTTATGATACTTGCACCTGAAGTATTAGCAATGCTAATACTGAATATTATCTTTTTATTTTTTGGTTTTATTGCTTTTATATTAAGTATCAGAATATATTTAAAATGGGATTTAAATTCTACTTCTAAATTTCAATATTCATTAGAAAAACAGAGTTTTTTAACTGCTACTATTATTAAATATATCTTTGCTTTAAAGCTTCCATTATTTTTATTTTTTATTTTTACTCTTGATAAAATATCAAATGTACTTACAGGGGCTATGTGTGCAGCTGGAGTAGTTGATGCTACTGAGTTTGGAACATATCTTTTTATACTTAAGATTTTAAATATTTATCTATTTGGATTTTGGTTAGTTATCCATTATTTAGATATAAAAAATGAAGATTTACCGTATACTCGTCTTAAATTTGGATTTTTTATAATAGCATTTCTTATTTTTGCTTTTGAAATTATTCTTGAAATTATTATGTTTAATGCTATTGATGTTGATAAGATGGTTAGTTGTTGTGGTACACTTTATTCTAGTAGTGCTACATCATATATCTCTAATATATTTTTAATCGATACTGATATTTTATTAAGTTTATTTTATGGGAATTTTTTATTTATAGTATTATTTTATTTTTTAAAGCAAAAAGAACTTTTTACAATTGTAAATTTAACTTTTATTATTATCTCTATAATTAGTCTTATAACTTTTTTTGGTACATATATTTATGAACTTCCTACCCATCATTGCCCATTTTGTTTTTTACAAAAAGATTATTATTATGTTGGATATCTAATCTATACTTTACTGTTTTTAGGAACATTTAATGGTCTTACAACAGTATTTGTAAATCATCAAGAAACAGCTAATAATAGGGTATACAATATCTCCCTATTGTTTAACTTTCTTTATGTTTTACTTGTAAGTGCATATCCAATTATATATTTTATTAGAAATGGAGTTTGGCTTTAAGCAAATACTAAATATAATGCTATTAAATCAAAAATAAAGTGAGAAAAATGAAAAAGTTATTATTTATAAGTATTATTGGATTGGTCTTCTATCAATCAATTTCTGCGAATACATTACCTATTAAAAAACAAGATGTATCACCAGAACAATTAAAAAAACAAAATAAAGAGATAACTATCCTTGCTGCTGAACAATTATCAAAAGATTTGCCAAAAGAGATAGATAAATATACAACATGTACCAATATTAAAGCTAGTGGAGCAACACTTATTTATATATTTGAGATAAATACTGGTGCTAAGAGTGATAAGGCAGTAATAAAAGAAGATAAACAAAGAATGGAAAATGGTGTTACTTATGGTGTTTGTCACTCTTCAAAACGCTTTATGGATGCACAAATTATGATAACATATATTTATAAAAGTGCTTCATCTAAAGCAAAATTATTTCAATTTGACATTACTCAAGATAAATGTTTTAAACTATATGGTTCAAAATAATGAAATATTTTCATAGTATCTCTTTTGTTTTTAGTTTGTTATTTATAAACTTATTTTTTAATGGATGTGAAGAAAAATCAAAAACAGATGTTGCGAAAGTGCATTGGGATAGAGATATGTGTGTTAGATGTGTTATGGTTGTAAGTGACAGAAAAAATACAGCACAAGTTAGACATCCAGATACAGGTAGAAAATATATGTTTGATGATATTGGTTGTACTATTTTATGGTTTAAAGAAGAAAGTATAGAGTGGAAAGATAGAGCTGTTATATGGATAACAGATGTAAATACAGGGGAATGGATAAATGCAAGAACTGCATTTTATGATACTGAAAACATTACCCCTATGGCTTATGGATTTTCAGCACATAAAACAAAAGATACAATAAAACCAGACCAAGAGATAGTTGATTTTAAAGAAGTTACACGAAGAGTAATTAAAATAGGTAAATAAACTTTATAAAGATATATCGATTAATAAAATCTATGTATCTCTTCCATAATATTAGAAAACTCTATATCATCACCTTTTTCCCGTAAAAATTCTATCAGATATTTTTCACTAGCTTCTATATCTTTGTTTTTTTCTATCTTTAATAATTTTGCATAAAGTTCAGAAATTATCTCTATAACATGTTTAGAAATTGATTTTCTAGATGCTTGATATCCTATGATTTTTCCAGTATCAGTATCTTTTCTTATTTCAAATTCTGTAAATATCCAATAATACCTACCATCTTTTGCACAGTTCTTTACAACAGCATTTATATTCTTACCTTGCTTTATAGTTTCCCATAAAAGTTTAAATATAACTTTTGGCATATCAGGGTGTCTTACTATATTATGGGGTTTTCCTATTAATTCTTCTTTTGTATAGCCACAAACTTCTATAAAATAGTCATTACAAAATGTAATTTTACCTTTTTCATCTGTTTCACTTACAATATATCTTTTGGGATCTAATTGTATCTCTTCATCTAAAATTATTTTTTCATTTTCCATTTATATTCTCCCATCTATCAATCTAATTAGAGCATCTGATATTTCATTAAATCTAAATACCCTTTTTCCACTATAATTTGCAGAAAATATTTTTGCATCTCTTTCATTTTCAATTGCCACAAGATCATCACCAGCAGGAGATATTGCTCGAGACCCATAAATATAAAAAGCCTCTTTAGCATTTATTGGTTTTAAAGTTAAATAATCTGTTACAATAATATCTTTAAAATCTTTTTCACTTTTAACACCAATATCAAACCACTTGCCAGGTCTTAAATAAAATTCAATTAAAGACTTAGGACTTGAAAAGAACATCTTTTTCCCATTTGTAAGTACTATTTTTCCTACCCATTTTGGGTCTTTATATACATGCAGATTTCTAACTAAACATCTTGTTTCTTTAGTAAAATCCATCACATATGTTTTTTCAGCTATTGGTAAAAGATTAGTACCAAATCCAAGTGTTATTGTTATAAACATTCCTACAACTAATTTAATCATTTTATCCTCCAATTATGCCTTTGGCATATAATTTATGGTTCCGTATCTAAAAAAGTGAAGCAGTTCACTTTTTCTTAACGCTCCTCACCTTTTATATTATAATTATTTATTATACCAAATCTTTCTTTTCAAATATTTTAAATCCTAGAAAAGAACAAAATAAACCTAATAATACTGGATATAGAATAGAGATAATAACAAATGTACTTTGTTCCATTGAATCTAAAATATAAAAGGCTACTGGACCCATAACGGTAAGTTCTGGATCAAATAATGAAATTGCAGCTACTCTAAATATCTCCATTGGATTAATCATAGCAATAAATATAATCAACTCTGCATTAAATCTTTGAGTCATCATTAAAGAGATTAATGCAATATCTATAAATGCTAATAATAATATCCATATAAAAAATGCAATACCAAGTGCAACTTCACTTGACTTCACAAAAGAAGATATAAAAAATGCAATTCCTAAAAATGCACTTGACATTGCAAATAACAATCCTGTATAAAGAAAAAATATATCCCAAGGGATAGTTGCCCCTTTAATTGCACCATAAACAATAGCAATAATCATAGCAAATACTACAGGTAAATAAACAGTGATAAATCTTCCTATAATTTTACCCCAATAGTATTGTTTAAGTGAAATAGGAAAAGATAGCATATATTCTAAAATATGATTATCTCTATCTCCAGATATTGAACGAACAGTAGTGATGAGTATAAAAATAGGCAAAATAACTATTGTAATTTGAATATACATAAGTAGCAATCTACTAAGACCTGAAAATCCCATAACTTGTGATTCTGTAACACCTGCAATAAAAAATAAAGCTATAAGCCCACCAAACACAAGTGAATAAACTAAAAACCATTTAGCTCTTATTGATTCTTTTAAATCTAAATATGCAATTAAATATAAATTTTTCATTTTTTAATATCCTAATATTTGTTTTCTAATTTTTGGGTTTGCCATATGCTCACCCCTTAACATTTTTACAATAACTTCATCAAAATTGATACATCCTTCGCAAGGTTTTTCATAAGCAGAAAAACCATATAACATTGGAGTTCTTTCATTTATAGCAAAGTATGCTTTAAATGGATCTATATATTTTTTTGAATCATTAGAATAAATTCTTACTTTAACTTTTTTTAAATCAATATTTTCATCTTTTGCCCATAATATTGTACAACCAATATCATCAAAATATGTCATCTTTCCACTTTGTTCTAAATCAGCTGTATGAATATTTGAATCTGGTAATGGCATATTACATTGTGGACATATTCTTAGATTTGTCTCTTTAGAAGTGTTAGCATCATCTCCACAACCTATAAAAAAAAGAATAGATAATGATAATAAGAATTTATACAATAGTTTCATCAGAAATAATTTTACCCATATCCATATATACTTGTCTATTTACAATTTGTTCAACTTCTTCAAGTCTATGTGTTACAAATAATAACACTTTATCATCTTCATTTTGTTTTAACAATCTATAAAAATCATCTCTTGCTTTTGGATCAAGATTTGCTGTTGGCTCATCATATATAATAATATTACTTTTTTTAGCTAATGAGATAGCAATAAGAAGTTTTTGTTTCATACCACCACTAAGAGCAAAAAATGATTTATTTATATTGCCCCCAGTAGATGAGATATCTAATTTCATCTCATTAGCATAGTGTGTTATTTTCTCTTTATCAACGCCAGCACTTACACTAATATATTGCATAAGCTCTGCAATACTAAGCTTAATTGGAGGTGGTAACTGAGGAACAAAACTTATGTTTTCTAGTACTTTAATTCTATCTTTCATAGGATTTAGTCCATTAATAAGTACATTTCCACTATTTGGATGATAATATCCTAGAATAGAACGGATAAGTGTAGTTTTACCTGCACCATTTGCACCCATAAGTGCAATATAATCATTTTTATTAAATTTTATATTAATATTATCAAGTGATATATGTGTGCCAAACTTTTTTGTTAAATTTTTAACTTCTATCATAATTTAAACTAATCCTTTTAATCTAAAATCGAATTTTAAGGCATCTGCATGACATACATCTATACATCTTCCACATAAAGTACAATCAGAACCTGTAATATATTCATTTGTTATATTTTTTTCTTCTCTTTGTTTATCATATTTTGCTTTTGTTATCTCTAATACTTGATTTTCAAAACATACATCATGACAAACCATACAATGATCACAATTATCATTCCACTCAATTCTTAATGCTGATACTTTTCCTATATATCCATAGGTAGTTCCAATTGGACAAATATATCTACACCAAGCACGACGAGAGAAAAATACCTCCATAGCAAAAACAATAACTACCCAAATAAAAGCAATACTCCATCCATAAGCTACCATTCTACTTAATATACCAACGATGTTGAATGTTTCAAATACTAAATAACCACTTGTAAAAGATAGTCCTAAGAATATAGCCCAAAATATATGCCTAACTCTATGATCAAATTTTCTACTTTTAATTATTTTTTTATTAACTAAAGTATTATGCCATTTTTCACCGATTTCACTTAAAATACCATAAGGACAAACCCAAGCACAATAGCTTCTACCACCAACAAGTAAGTAAACGATTAAAATAGTTGCTGTACCTATTATCATATTTATAGGTAGATGATATGTAGATACAAATACTTGCATTGTCATAAAAGGGTCTATCATATGAAATCCCAAAAATCTTGAACCACTTAAAGTTCCTTCAAGCATTTGTAAATCTATAAAAAATGATAAGAAAAAAAATAGATGAATTGAAATTACTAAAATCCATCTTTTCATTCTATAACTAAATTTAGACTTACCATCTTCAGTTGTGTCAAAGAAAGTTGACCAAAAAGTCGTTTTTCTTATTGTTTCTCTGTTATTATATTTATCCATAAAAAACTCCGTCTAAAATTTTCAATTAATTATTTACTATTTTTTAGTGCTTCTGCTCGTGCAGGAAATTCACTAATCTCTTTTGCAAACTCTTTTAAATCATCTTCACTAAGTGACATTAAAAGACCTTTCATAATAATATTTTCTTTTCTACCTGCTTTAAAGTCAATTAAATCTTTTGTCAGTTGCTTTTCAGTTTGTCCTATTAGTTTTGGACCCATCATAGGTTTACCATTTTGAAATCCAGAACCATTTACACCATGACAAGAAGCACATTTACTTTTATATGCTCTACTTACTTTAAATGCACCTACATTTCCTGCTTTGTCCCTTAAAGCATTTAATTTATCATCCTCTTTTTCTCTATCTGATTTTTCTTTTGGAGTCGCAACTACATTTTGTGCTGCTCTATCTCCAATATCTTCAATCACTTTACCATGTTCACCACCGTGATATGCTCCACCAATTGAAGCTGTAAATGCCATAAGTGCAATTACTATAAGTGTTGAAATTCCTGCTATTATATTTTTATAAATCAAAATTTACTCCTTGTTTTTTTTGATTAAATTGTGTCATTTTTTAGTCCTTATACTTTGAATTCTTTTATTAAATTCATAAATTTCTTCCGATATTTTTTTAATCTCATTATCACTCATCATTTTTATTAAATCATCCATTAAAGGGTTTGATTGTTTTCCAGTTTTAAATTCTGCAATTTTATTATAAAT
>DAOVXU010000030.1 GCA_030635995.1 Arcobacter sp.
TATAGTACAGGAAAATCAATTATAAACCGATCATCAAATACAAATGTTGGTATGTTGATGTTGAAATATGATGGTGGAGGACATGAGGCAGCAGGTGGATGTCAGCCAGCCCATGATGATGCAGTTCGAGTGTTGAATGAATTAATTAAGCAAATTAATTTAGATGGGTAAAAATAATTAAATTAAAGAATTGGTTATTTTTTAACCACTTTTTAATTGTATATTATTTTTTGTTTAGTTAAAATATTTCGTAAATAAAATTAAAGGATGAATAGAATGGGTAAGTTTGTAAGTAATACAGAAGAGTTTTTTGAGTTTTGTAAAGAGAATGAAGTTGAATTTGTAGATTTTAGATTTACAGATATAAAAGGTGCTTGGCATCATATTAGTTACAGAATGAGTGCGGTTACTAATGACCAACTTAATTTTGGTATGCCTTTTGATGGTTCAAGTATTGATGCTTGGCAACCAATTAATAAATCAGATATGATTTTAAAGCCATCTGTTGAAACTGCATTTTTAGATCCATTTACAGCTGATAGTACTATTATTGTTATTTGTAGTGTTTATGACATTTATAAAGAAGAGATGTATGCTAAGTGTCCAAGAAGTATTGCTAAAGCATCTTTAAAATATTTAGCTGAAGCTAATGTTGGTGATGTAGCTTATTTTGGTCCTGAAAATGAATACTTTATCTTTGAGGATGTGAAAGTTAAAGATGCTCCAAATGAATCTTCTTATTCTGTTGATACAGAAGATGGTGATTGGAATAGATCTATAGATATAGAGGGTGGAAATATGGCTCATATCTCTGGAAATAAAGGTGGATATTTTCCAGCTGCTCCTGTAGATAAAGGTGTAGATTTAAGAGCTGAAACTATGCTTATTTTAGAGCAAATTGGTCTTACTGTTATGTTAGGACATCATGAAGTTGCACAAGGTCAACATGAAATTGGTATTGTTTATGATACTTTAGTTGAAGCTGCTGATAATGTTCAAAAACTTAAATATGTTGTTAAGATGGTAACACACTTAAATGGTAAAACTGCTACATTTATGCCAAAACCAATCCATGGTGACAATGGTAATGGTATGCATGTACACCAATCAATCTGGAAAGATGGTGTAAATACATTCTATACTGAAGGTAACTATGGAAACTTATCTGATGAAGCTAGATGGTATGCAGGTGGAATATTTAAACATGCATTTGCTATAGCAGCATTTACAAATGCTTCAACTAACTCATATAAAAGACTTGTTCCTGGTTTTGAAGCACCAAGTATTTTAACTTATTCTGCTCAAAATAGATCAGCTGCTTGTAGAGTTCCTTATGGAGCTGGAGCACCTGCTACTAGACTTGAGATGAGATTCCCAGACTCTACTGCTAATCCATACTTAGCATTTGCTGCTATGATGATGGCAGGTATTGATGGTATTAAAAATAAAATGGAACCTGTTGGTCCAATGGATGAAGATCTATTTGAATTAACTCTTGATGAGATTAGAGAAAAAGATATTCCTCAAATGCCAGCTACTTTAAGAATGGCAGTTGAAGGTTTGATCAAAGATCATAAATTCTTACAACCTGTATTTACAGAAGATTTTATTACAACTTATCAACATTATCAATATGAAAGACAAATTTGGCCTTATGAGCAACGACCAACTGCTTTTGAGTTTAAATCAACATATTCGTGTTAATTATTTAACTAAGAATAAAAAAAGGTAGAGATTAATTTCTCTACCTTTTTTTAATGTTCGAAATATGATTAAAAAGTAATTATTCTATCTTCTAAATTATTATTGCTCTCTTTATTATTTGTTTTAGGTATTGGAGATGTATTTGTGAAATATTCCATTTTACCATTAAAATAGTTCTCTTTTATATTATTTGGTTTATCAAATTTTCTTTTTATCTCAGGGTGTATTTGTATCCAATGTTTATAAAAATAGGAAAATACAGGTGCAGCAGTTCTTCCACCTGTTTCAGTTTTTCTCATAGGTTTATTATCATCATTTCCAAACCATACAATTGTTTGAATTGATGGAGAGTATCCACAAAACCAAGCATCGACATTGTTATTTGTTGTACCAGTTTTTCCTACTGTTTCAAGATTTCTAACTTTTGCATTTCGTCCAGTCCCTTTTTGGACAACATCTTTTAATATAGATGTCATTAAAAATGTTTGTTCTGGTGTAGTGATATATTTTTCTTTTTTATTAAAGAAAATATTGATATTTGAATTGTTTGTAATAGATTCTATTAGGTATGGAGTTACTCTTATTCCATCATTTGAAAAGATTGTATATAATTTACTTAAATTTAAAGGTGAAATAGAAAAACTTCCTAGTGTAATGGAAAGATCATAAGGGATATTTTCAAATCCAAAATATAGAAGATTTTTATAAACAACATCAATGCCCATTTGTGTTACAAGATTTATTGTTGCTAAGTTTCTTGAGTGAACTAGTGAATATCGTAGTGATATTAATCCTTTATAATTATTTTCATAATTTTCAGGTTGCCACTTTTTAAGTTTATTTTGTGAAGATTTATATTCATAGGTTCGTGAAATATCAACTAAATTACTAGCTGTCGAATATCCAAGATTAAGTGCAGTTTGATATATAAAAGGTTTCATAGAGGAACCAGGCTGTCTTAAACTTTGCGTTACTCTATTAAAAGAAGATTGTTTATAATCAACACCACCTACAAGTGCTAAAATTTTACCACTATTATTTTCAAGACTGATAATAGAACCATTTAAAGTTTTTGTTGTACTTTTATTTGTATCGATATAAATATCTCGTTTTTTAATTTTATCAAAGCCATATTTTAATCCATCTCTAGCAATTTGTTGTGCTTCTAAATCTATAGTAAGTTTTATTTTATAGCCAGCTGTTTTTAAATTGTCAATATTTCCTTTTAACTCTTTTATTGCTGTATCTATTACATATGGAGCTTTATTTAATGTTAAGGTATCATTATGAACTATAGGTATAAAATTTATAGCTTCTTCATATTGTTTATCATTTATCCATTTAAGGGTATTTAATCTTTTAATAACTTGATTTGCTCGTATAAGTGCAAATTTAAGATTTTTAGTTGGGTCATAAAAACTAGGAGCTTTAGGTAGTCCTACTAATATTGCTATCTCTTTTAAATTTAATTGGTCTAGTTGTTTGTGAAAATATCCTAAAGAAGCAGTTTTAATCCCATAATAACCATGACCAAAATAGACTTGATTTAGATATCTTTCCAAAATCTCCTCTTTTGTTAGTAAACTTTCAAGTCTTAATGATAAAAGTACCTCTTTTATTTTTCTAAGAATCTTTTTATCTCTTGTTAGAACAGTGGTTTTTACTAATTGTTGAGTTATTGTACTTGCACCCTCAACAAATTTCATATGTTTTAAATCTTTTATGATGGCACGAATAATAGCATCAAAATTTATTCCATAGTGCTCAAAAAATTGTGTATCTTCAATTGCTACAAGTGATTCAATAATTAAAGGTGGTATATCTTTATATTTTACATATAATCTATTTTCTTTTTTAAAAATATTAGCAATAAGTTTATCATTTCTATCAAAAAATTGTGTAGTAAGTGATGGATTATAATCTACTATTGTATTTGTATCAAATCTTATTTGTGAATATAATGCTACAAGCCATATGATTATAGATATTTTAATTGTAAAAGTAAGTAAAAAGAATTTCTTTAACATCTAAATTCTCTATTTGAAAAACTAGAAGCTAATAATTGTTTTGTATATTCATTAGTTGGATTATCTATAATATCATCTAATTTTCCATTTTCACAAATTAAACCATCATTTAATATAATAATATCTTCACAAATATCAGTTACACTCATAATATCGTGTGTAACAAATAATATTTTAATAGAAAATTGCTTTTTTATTTTATTTAATAGATTTAAAATAAGTTTTTTATTGGTGGTATCTAATGCAGTTGTGGGTTCATCTAAAAGTAAAATTTTTGGATTTGTGGATATTGCAATAGCAATTACTAGCCTTTGAAGTTGTCCACCACTTAATTGCATAGGGTATTTTTCTAAACTATCTTTTTCTAATCCTATAAGTTTTATTAGTTCAAGTTGTTTATCATATGGGCAAAAAAATTGTTTTGATATTTTTGTAAGTGGGGAAAGTGATGTAAATGGATTTTGAGGTACATAACCAATATTTTTAGAATTTAATTCAAAATCACTTTTATAATCAAAATTTTTTTTTAAATTTGATGGTAGCATATTTAAAAATGCCTTTAATGTTAAAGATTTACCACTACCACTTTGCCCAACTAAAGCAGTTGAACTATTTATAGTAAAAGATATATCTAACAATGTTTTAGCATTTGTTGATACTTTTAATTTTAATATTTTCAATTCACTATTCATAATTCATAATCCATAATTAAAATAGTGCTTCATCCATCTCATTTGGTATATTTAAATTCATAAGTTTAAGTACACTGGGAGCAATATTATTTAGCCCACCATCTTTTATCTCTTTTATATTTGGTGCAATTACAAAACAATATACATCTCCAACTGTATGATTTGTAAGTGTTTTACCATTTTCATCTTTCATCTTTTCGCAGTTTCCATGGTCACTTGTAATGATGATATTATAATTTGTATCTTTAGCTTTTTGGATTATTAGTCCCAATTGTTCATCTACACATTCAACTGCTTTAATTCCAGCTTCTATATTACCTGTATGTCCTACCATATCTCCATTTGCAAAGTTTACAACGATAAAGTCCTCTTGGTTTTCCATAGAGTTTAATACAATTTGTCCAACCTCTGGTGCAGACATCTCTGGCTGTAGATCATAAGTTGCAACATCAGGACTAGCAACTAAAGCTCTTGTTTCCCCTTTGAGTTCATCCTCTATCCCACCATTAAAGAAAAAAGTTACATGTGCATATTTTTCTGTTTCAGCAGTGTGTAGTTGTGTTAAATTTGCATTAGCAATAACATCACCTAAAGTATTTATAGGAGCTGTTTTAGGAAATATAATAGGTAATGGTAGGTTTTTATCATATTGTGTAAGTGTTGCTATATTTAGATTTATATTTTTTATCTCAAATTCTTTAAAATTTGGATTTGTAATTGCATTAGAGATCTCTCTAAATCTATCACTTCTAAAGTTACAAAAAATTACTCCATCATTTTGTTCTATACCGTTATAGTGATTAAATGAAACAGGCTCTATAAACTCATCATATATATCATTTGCATATTGAGTAGTAAGATAATTTTGAATATGATCTTTTTGATTGTTAAGACCATTTACAATTACATCATAACCCTTTTTAACTCTATCCCATCTGTTATCTCTATCCATTGTATAGTATCTTCCTGATATTGTGGCAATAGATATATTATCATTACAAATATCTTCTAGTTGTTTTATATATGATGATGCACTATCTGGTGCTACATCTCTACCATCAGTTATGATATGTATAAAAACTTTTTTATTTTCATTTGATGCAATTTTTGTCATTGCTATTATATGGTCTATATGTGAGTGAACTCCACCATCACTTATAAGTCCTAAAATGTGGATATTATTAGATCTTTCAATTGTATCTTTTAAAACTTTATTATCTTTTAAAGTATCTTCTTTTATAGCCATATTTACTTTAACTAAATCTTGATAAAGGATTCTTCCACTCCCAATAGTCATATGTCCAACTTCACTATTTCCCATTTGACCTTCAGGTAGACCAACTGCCAATCCATATGTTTTGATTAAAGAATTTGGTACATTTTTAAATAAGTAATCATATGTAGGTTTTTTTGCTTGGCAAAATGCATTAAATTTACAAGATTCATTGTGTCCAATACCATCTGTTATAATCAATATAGTTTTATTTGTAGTCATAATTTTTTACCTTAATAATTGTTTGGATATAATCGATGAATTATAACAGAAAAAAGGTTCAAAATTGTTTTATTGGTTTTACAGACACTTAGATATTAATCTATTTCAATATATCTCCATCCGTGCAGGTATAGCTTTTTTCGTTGCATTCTTTTTTACTATATATTTAATGCCAAAATTTATAAAATGGGCTCAGAATAGAAAAGCAAACCAACCAATATATGATTTAGCACCAGATTCTCATAAACAAAAAGTAGGAACACCCACAATGGGTGGTGTGGTTTTTGTTTTTACAATTTTAATAGCTACAATTTTAACAGCTAAGTTAAATAACCCTTATATAATAGGTGCGATGCTTATAATTGCCTTATTTAGTGCAATAGGTATAAAAGATGATTTATCTAAAATATCAAGTAGTAAAAATGATGAAGGGCTGTCAGCTAGGATGAAAATACTTTATCAAGTATTAGCTTCTTTTGTTGTTGTTGGTATGTTGTTTTATGCAAACCATACTACAAGTTTATTTATCCCTTTTCATAAATATGCTCTATTTGATATGGGCTTTTATGCAATAATATTTTGGGTGCTGGTTATGGTTGCAGCTTCTAATGCAGTTAATTTAACAGATGGCTTAGATGGACTGGCTGTTGTCCCTTCTATAATCTCATTTTTTACACTATCCTTAATAGTTTATATTACAGGGCATGCGATAATAAGTGGATATTTACTTTTACCAAATATCAAACTTGTAGGGGAGTTAGCAATAGTTGGTTCTGCATTTATAGGGGCATTGATAGCTTTTTTATGGTTCAATTCACATCCTGCACAAGTATTTATGGGAGATAGTGGAAGTTTAGCAATAGGTGGATTTATGGGATATATGGCTATTGTTGCAAAAAGTGAGATTTTACTTGTAATAATAGGATTTTTGTTTGTTATTGAAACTGTATCTGTAATATTACAAGTTGGTAGTTTTAAATTTAGACAAAAAAGAGTATTTCTTATGGCACCTATACATCATCATTTTGAAGAGAAGGGCTGGCATGAAAATAAAGTAATTATAAGATTTTGGATAATTGCATTTATGTCAAATCTTGTAGCTCTTATGAGTTTAAAAATCAGATAATGAGAATTTTAGGAAAAGGTAAAACAGCTTTAGCAATAAAAGAAAAGTATCTTAATGCTCAAATGTATGAAGATATTGATTTAAATAAATTTGATAAAAATTCTGATGAATTAACAGTTGTAAGTCCAGGTATTTCACCTTCTAATGAATTGGTAAAAAATACAAAAAATTTAATAAGTGAATATGATTTATTTCTATCTCCTAACCAGAATCCCCTAATTACAATCCCCTACAGCATTTGGATAAGTGGTACTAATGGTAAAACAACAACAACACAAATGTTACAACATCTACTTAAAGATAAGGGGAGTGTTTGTGGCGGTAATATTGGAACGCCATTAGCAACTATGGATAGAGATGCAAATATATGGATACTTGAAACATCATCTTTTACTCTACACTATACTTCAATTGCTAAACCAAATATATATATACTTTTACCAATAAGTGAAGACCATACCTCTTGGCATGGAACTTTTGAAGAGTATGAACAATCAAAGCTAAAACCACTTGATAACCTAAAAGAGGGTGAGATAGCATTGATACCTAAAAAATACAAAGATTATCCAACTAATGGATATAAGATTTGTTATGAATCTCCTGAAGATTTTACAAAATATTTTGATATAGATATAAGTAAAATAAAATTTAAAGAACCTTTTTTAATAGATGCACTGTTAAGTATGGCTATTCAAAAAATATTATTTGATGAGGTTGATTATAAAAGAATTAATTCATTTATACAAGATCCACATAAATTAGAAGAGTTTAAAGATAGTAAAAATAGAATATGGGTAGATGATAGCAAAGCAACTAATGTTGATGCAACTATACAAGCACTTAAAAGTTACAAAGATAAAAAGATCTATCTTATTTTAGGTGGAGATGATAAGGGTGCTGATTTAAAACCTCTTTTTGAAGAGTTAAAAAAATATGAGGTAGAAATTTTTGCAATAGGGAAAAATACTGAAAAATTAAACACCTTATCAAATCAATATAATATAGTATGTAAAAAATGTTTCAATTTAAAAGAATCAATAGTACAAATTAATAATATATTAACCTATCAACCTACCAACCTAGGAACCTACCAACTATTGTCACCTGCGGCTGCATCACTTGATCAATACAATTCATATAAACACAGAGGTGAAGAATTTAAAGAATTAGTAAAGTTATATAAATATTAAGATATTATTAAGCTTTATTCGTTATACTTCCACTCCAATTAAGAGAAATGATGGCTCGGTAGCTCAGTCGGTAGAGCAAAAGACTGAAAATCTTTGTGTCGGCGGTTCGATTCCGTCCCGCGCCACCACTTAATTGTTGAAGCTTCAGTAGCTCAGCTGGTAGAGCAGCTGATTTGTAATCAGCAGGTCGTAGGTTCAAGTCCTATCTGAAGCTCCATTTATTTTTGTTAATAACATCAATAATCTCACGGTGGGATTGGAGAGTGGTCAAATCCCTCGGATTGTAAATCCGATGCCTTAGGCTTCGAAGGTTCAAATCCTTCTCCCACCACCATTTATCTTTAAGCGGGTGTAGCTCAGTTGGCTAGAGCCTCTGCCTTCCAAGCAGATTGTCGCGCGTTCGAGTCGCGTCACCCGCTCCAGATATTCAAACAACAATCAAAACTAATTTTATCAATGCAATCAGTAGTTAAATATCATTAAAGTTTATTTTAATATTCAATATGGTATAATTCACAACTTTTTTCAATTGAGCCTATGTAGCTCAGGGGTAGAGCACTTGCTTGGTAAGTAAGAGGTCGTAAGTTCAAGTCTTATCATAGGCTCCACTTAGATACTAAAATTGAAAATAAACTATCCCTTTGAATAGATTAGCCACAGGCTCATCTACTCAGAGGGTGTAATAACACTATATAATAAGGAAACAAAATGGCAAAAGAAAAATTCGAACGAACAAAACCGCATGTTAACATCGGTACAATTGGTCATGTTGATCATGGTAAAACAACTTTAACAGCTGCAATTTCTGCAGTTCTTACAGCAAAAATGGGTGGAGAGATGATGGATTATGATGCTATCGATAATGCTCCTGAAGAGAGAGAAAGAGGAATTACTATTGCTACTTCTCATATTGAATATGAAACAGAAACTAGACATTATGCTCATGTTGATTGTCCTGGACATGCTGATTATGTTAAAAATATGATTACTGGTGCTGCTCAAATGGATGGTGCTATTCTTGTAATTGCTGCAACTGATGGTCCTATGGCTCAAACTAGAGAGCATATCTTACTTTCTAAGCAAGTAGGTGTTCCTTACATTGTTATCTTTATGAATAAAGAAGATCAATTAGATGATGAAGATAAAGAAGAGATGTTAGAATTAGTTGAAATGGAAATTAGAGAATTACTTAATGAGTATGAATTTCCAGGTGATGATACTCCAATTATTGCTGGTTCTGCTTTCCAAGCATTAGAATCTGCAAAAGCTGGTAAAGATGATGAGTGGACTGCAAAAATTATGGAATTAATGGATGCTGTTGATACTTATATTCCAACTCCTGTAAGAGAAACTGAAAAATCTTTCTTAATGCCTGTTGAAGATGTATTTTCAATAGCAGGAAGAGGAACAGTTGTTACTGGTGCGATTTCTCAAGGTACTATTAAATTAGGTGAGCAAGTTGAAATTGTTGGTTTAAGAGACACTCAAACAACAACAGTTACTGGTATCGAAATGTTTAGAAAAGAGATGGATTATGCTGAAGCTGGTGATAATGCAGGTCTTTTATTAAGAGGTATTGCTAAAGATGATGTTGAAAGAGGTCAAGTATTAGTTCTTCCTGGTTCAATTACTCCTCATACTCAGTTTACAGCTGAAGTATATATTCTTTCTAAAGATGAGGGTGGAAGACATACTCCTTTCTTTACAAACTATAGACCTCAATTTTATGTAAGAACTACAGATGTTACAGGTTCAATCACATTACCAGAAGGTACTGAGATGGTTATGCCAGGTGATAATGTTACTATTACTGTTGAATTAGTTGCTCCAGTTGCACTTGAAAAAGGTACAAACTTCGCAATTAGAGAAGGTGGTAGAACTGTTGGCGCTGGTGTTGTTGCTGAAATCATTAAATAGTAAGGGATTATTATGGCAAATGGTGTAAGAATTAAAATTGGTTTAAAATGTGTAGAGTGTGGTGATATTAATTATACTACTATGAAAAATCCAAAAACGCATACAGAGAAATTTGAAGTTAATAAGTATTCTCCAAGATTGAGAAAACATACGCTTCATAAAGAAATTAAACTAAAATCTTAGATTTTAGTTTTAGGTGTTAGGTGTTAGGTATTAGAGTTTAGTGTTATTTCACTATCCACTAGCAGCTATCCCCTAACCACTAATACAGGCCAATAGCTCTAATGGTAGAGCACCGGATTCCAAATCCGGGTGTTGGGGGTTCGAGTCCCTCTTGGCCTGCCACTATATAAATGTGATAAGTGTTAAAAGGATAGTGTTCTTTTTACCATTTAATATATAATTTTCAAAGGTTCTATTATGAATAAACTAGTACACTATTATAAACACGCAAAAGATGAATTACATAAAGTAATTTTTCCAATTAAAGAACAAGTAAAAAGTGCATATTTATCAGTTTTTGTTGTGGTAACAGTAATATCACTATTTTTAGCACTTATTGATGCAATTATGTCAGTAAGCTTATCATCTATAATGAATTAGGAATAAATATGGCACATAATTGGTATGCAATACAAACTCACTCTGGAAGTGAATTAACAATAAAAAGAGCTTTAGAAAGTTTAAGTGAAGAGTTAGCAGATGGTAGGATAGAACAAGTTCTTGTCCCAACTGAAGATTTAATTGAGATTAAAAAAGGTGAAAAGGTAATTGTTGAAAAGCCTTTATACTCTGCATATGTTTTTGCAAAAATTGATTTAGATACTAGATTGTGGCATGCAATTCAATCTATGCCAAAAGTTGGTAGATTTATTGGTGAATCTAAAAAACCTTCACCATTAAGTGATAAAGATGTACAACAAATTATTGATAAAGTTGAAAAAAGATCAGCACCAAAACCAAAAGTTTCTTTTGAAGAGGGTGAACTTTTACGAATTAAAGAGGGTTCATTTGCAAACTTTAATGGTAGTGTAGAATCATTTGATTTAACATCAGGTATGATTACAATGAATGTACTTATATTTGGAAGAAATACACCAGTAGAGATATCTTATACTCAAGTTGAAAGAGTAGAGTAAGAATTTATATAGGCATTAGGCAATAGATACTAGCTTCTATATACATTAGTAGTATTGCCTAATGCCTATCATTTAAAAAATTAAGAAAAGAGATATTATGGCATATTTTGCTTTAGCAATTTAAGCCAATCTAATAAAAAGGAAGAAATATGGCAAAAAAAGTTACTGGAATATTAAAATTACAAATACCTGCTGGAGCAGCAAACCCATCACCACCTGTTGGACCTGCACTAGGGCAAAGAGGTATTAACATTATGGAATTTTGTAAGGCATTTAATGAAAAAACAAAAGCAAATGCTGGATATAAAATACCAGTTGAGATTACAGTTTATTCTGATAAGAGTTTTACATTTGTAACAAAACAACCACCAATGAGTGAGTTAATTATGAAAACAGCAAATATTAAAAAAGGTTCTGATAACCCTTTAAAAAATAAAATTGCAAAATTAACAAAAGCTCAAGTTATGGAAATTGTTGAAAAGAAAATAGTAGATTTAAATACTAATAATATTGATCAAGCAGCAAAAATTGTTGAAGGTTCATGTAGAAGTATGGGAATTGAAGTAGAATAAATTTTATCTTATTAGATTAAATAGCCAAAGACCACCGGCTTAAAATGTGGAAGCAGGAAACTGCGCAAGGATATAAAATGAGTAAAAGATTTAAAAGTTTATTAGAAAAAATTGAAGTAGAAAAAAGATATGCAATCGATGAGGCAATATCTTTAGTTAAAAGTTTAGCATCTGTTAAATTTGATGAAACTGTTGATTTAGCATTAAATTTAAATGTAGATCCTAGA
>DAOVXU010000113.1 GCA_030635995.1 Arcobacter sp.
ATATTGAACAACATGAGCAAATAACATTAACTATAGCCAAACTTGCAGGTACAAATGCTGTATTTGTAGCTTCTGATGTTTCAAAACTTTTAGAAGAGTATAAAGAGGAACTAAATAAAGCTGGGATATATTATACAATCACAAGAAACTATGGTGAACGAGCAAATGAAGCGGTAAATGAACTTATCCATCATCTTTTAATTACAATTATTATTATTGCAGTTATGTTAGTATTTTTTCTTGGTTGGAAAGAATCATTGATTGTAACATTTTCAGTTCCTGCTATTTTAGCAATTACTCTTTTTATAGCTTATATGACAGACCAAACAATAAATCGTATTACTCTATTTGCATTTTTACTATCCCTTGGACTACTTGTAGATGCTGCTATTATTGTTATTGAAAATATTCATAGACATATACACTCACATGAATCAGCCCATTTAGATATGGATGAACTACTTATAAAAGCTACTGATGAGATTGGAGCTCCTACGAATGTTGCAACATTGGCAATTATACTTACTATGGTACCTATGATATTTGTAAGTGGAATGATGGGTGAATTCATGAAACCAATACCCTTTAATGTACCAGTTGCTCTTATCGCTTCACTTTTTATAGCATATATCTTTACCCCTTATTTAGGAAGAAAACTATTAAAAAAGTCTGATGATGGTGCACATAAAAATAAAATTGAAAGGGATAGTAATGAGTCATAATCACAAGACTAATAAATTTGAACAATTTATATTTGATACTATTACATATAAAAGTAGAAAAATAGCTGTATTATTTACAATATTTGCTTTACTTATTGGTTCTATTTTTATGTTTCCAACAAAACTTGTAAAAGCAAAAATGCTTCCGGGGAAAAGTACAAATACTTTTTCAATATATATAGATACACCAGCAGGAAGTTCTATTTCACAAACAAAAACTATCACTCAATGTATCTCTAGTATTATGCAAAAAGAGAATGAAGTTACAAATATGGAAGTTTTTTTAGCTCAAGGTTCTCCACTTGATTATGCAGGACTTGTAAAAGGGAGTGGTATGAAGCAAGGGGAACAATACTCAGAGATGGTTATAAATCTTACTGATAAACATACAAGAGATGAACCCTCTTATCTAATGGTACAAAGAATTCGTCCTCTTTTACAAAAAAACTGTTCCCCTCTTGTACGTGGTACAAATATAAAAATGATTGAAATGCCTGCTGGTCCCCCTACTTTAGCATCAATTGTTGTTGAAGTTTACGGTGATAACAACTCTAAAGTTATTAGTTTAAGCAAAGAGGTAGCTTCAATTTTAAATAAAACTGATGGTTTAGTAGATATTGATGTTATGGCAGATGAAGTGTATAAAAAATATGAACTAATCCCTTTAAAAGATAAAATTAGTAGAAGTGGTCTTAGTGTAGAGCAGATAAATAAAATCTTATATTTAGCATTTGAGGGGATGGGAGTGGCTTCAAAAAATACAATTGAGTTAAATGATCAAGTTTCTATTTTTGTTGTATTAAGTGAAGAGAGTCAAAAAATTGATACTAATACTTTAGAAAATTTACAAAATAAATTAGGTTCACTTAGTCTTATGAATAAGCAAGGTTTAATGATACCTTTAACAGAAGTTATAACTATAAAAGAAACTTTATCTCAGCCTACAATTTTTCATAAAAATCTTAGAACTATGGTAAATGTAATAGCTGAAACAAATATGGTAAGTCAAGTTTATCCACTTTTAGAAGCTCGTGAAACTATGATAGAATATTTTTCAAAAAATTATGAAGTTAGTAAAATTGATGATATCACTACATATATGTTTGATCTAAAATTAAAAGATAAAATCACAGGAGAAAAATATCTTCTAAGATGGGATGGTGAAATGAAAGTTACACTTGATACTTTTAGGGATTTAGGTGCTGCTTTTATAGCTGCACTTATTCTTATATTTTTATTACTTGTAATATATTATAAATCATTTGCAATAAGTGGTATCATCCTTGGAGGTAGTTTTTTATCTATAATTGGTGTTATTATTGGACATTGGGTTGTTGATATGATTACAGCTCAAACATTCTTTTTAACAGCTACCTCACTTATTGGATTTATAGCACTTATGGGGATAAGTTCTAGAAATTCACTTTTACTTATCGATTTTGCAAAAGATTTAATAGAAAAAAAAGGGATAGAGAAAAATAGAGCTATTGCAATATCTAGTGCAACAAGAGCTAAACCTATTATCCTTACAGCTATTGCTATTATTCTTGGTTCTACCCTACTTGCGTCTGATCCTATATTTGGTGGATTAGGAATTGCCCTTATATCTGGTACTGTTGTTGCGGTAGCTATATCTTTAATATTTATACCTGTGCTTATGGCAAATACAAAAGCTATATAACGACTAATAAATTTAACCATCTTTTAGATATAATTTATTTATATCTAAAGAGGTTATGTTAATGAAAAATTCGATTAAAATTTTGGGTGCTTATGGTGCAAAAACTGTAGATACAGCAATGACTTGCCTTCATGTTGATGATGATATATTGGTTGATGCTGGTAATATTGTACAATCACTTGAAGATGATGGTAAAAATATAAATCATATTTTTATATCACATACTCATCTTGATCATATAGTTGATATTCCATTTTTAATGGATACATATTTTGATTCTAGAACTATACCTTTAATAATATATGGTCTTGAAGGTACTATTGAGAATTTAAAAAAATATATATTCAATTGGGATATTTGGCCTGATTTTTCTAGCATAAATTTACCAAATACAAATATTCCTAGTTTACAATTTAATATTATTAAAGAGAATGAAGAGATAACTTTAAATAATACAACTTTAAAAGCTATAAAAACAGAACATACAGACTCAAGTTGTGGTTATGTTATAACAAAAAATAATTCATCAATATTTTTTACATCAGATACTTATAAATGTCAAAACATATGGGATGAAGTGAATAACAATAAAAATATAAAATCTTTAATTATAGATATATCTTTCCCATCTACCTTAAATAAACTAGCTTATGATAGTAAACATCTTACCCCTGACTTATTAAAAGAGGAGTTGTCTTTACTAAAAAGAGATGATATAACAATTTTTCTCAATCATCTAAAACCTATGTTTATAGATGAAATTAAAGATGAGATAAATAAAAAATATCCAGATATACTTAATGGGGGTCAAATACTTGTAGATGGGGATAAAATAGATCTACATACTGCAAAAATTTCATCATTTCCGACAAGGGAAGAACTAAATAAACAACATATGGATCAAATTATTGAGATTGGCCATTCACTAACTAGTGAAAAAGATTTTGATGCTCTTATGGAACAAATTTTATTAGGGGCAAAACAATTATCAAATGCTGATGGTGGAACTCTTTATATGCTTAGTGAAGATGAAAGAAGTTTGGAATTTAGAGTGGTACAAACAGATTCACTAGATATTAAGATGGGTGGAACATCTGGAAAAATTACATGGCCAAATGTACAATTATTTAATAAAGATGGTTCTGAAAATAAAGAACAAGTAGCAGCACTATGTGCAATTACTGATAAATTCATTAATATTCCTGATGTGTATGAAGCTGAAGGATTTAATTTTGAGGGAACTAAAACATTTGATAAAGGGACAGGATATAGAACAACATCTATGCTAGTCGTACCAATGACAAATCATGAAAATAATATTATAGGTGTACTTCAACTTTTAAATAAACAAGATCCCAGTGGTAAAATAATTGAGTTTAATAAAAATGATGAAAATTTAATTAAATCTATGTCATCACAAGCAGCCATCTCTATTACAAACACAAGACTAATTGAAGGATTAGAAACCCTACTTATGGACTTTATTAAATCAATTGCTGATGCAATTAGTGAGAAATCACAATATACTGGTGGACATATTAAAAGAGTGGCAGAATTATCAACATTAATAGCAAATGAAATAAATAGTGATAAAACAGGAATATATAAAGATATTAATTTTAATGAAAATGAACTACAACAAATTAATATTGCTGCTTGGATGCACGATGTAGGTAAAATTACAACACCAGAATATGTTGTAGATAAAGCTACAAAACTTGAAACAATCTATGATAGAATAAATACAATTGTTGCAAAATCTGAAATATTAAAACGAGATAAAGAGATAGAACTCCTTAAACAAAAACTTAAATTAGATGATAAGGATGCTATTGCTAATCTAGAAGAAGAATATGAAAAAGCTATTATTGAAATTGATGAAAATATTAAGTTCATCAAAAAAGTAAATAAGGGTGGAGAGTTTATGAAAGATGATGATATTCAAAAGATAAATAAACTTGCAGATATAAATCTTATGATAGAGAATAAAGAGAATAGATTATTATCCCAAAATGAAATTTATAATTTATCTATTAGGAAAGGGACATTAACAGATGAAGAGAGAGAAATTATAAATAACCATGTAACTGTAAGTTATCATATGCTAACTAAACTAACTTTTCCTAAAAAACTAAAAAAAGTACCTTTAATAGCAGGTTCACATCATAAAAAAATATATACAGATGATGATGGAATACATGGAGGATATGGAGCTACTGAAATTATGAATAAAGAGATGACATTAGAGGATAGGATTTTAGCTGTTGCAGATGTTTTTGAAGCAGTAACAGCAAATGACAGACCATATAAAGATCCAAATTCCCTAAACCAATCTTTAAGAATATTAAGCTTTATGGTAAAAGATAAAGAGTTAGATAGAGATGTAGTGAAATTTTTTATTGATAATAAAATATATGAAAAATATTCACAAGATAATCTACTTCCAACTCAACTTGATGAAGTTACTATAAAAATAGATTAAAAAGAGATCTAGTTTAACCAAACACCATTTGATATAAAATATAAAACTGGATATGCTGTAACTATTGCCGTATAAAAAGTTGTAAAAAATAAAGATATTTTATAATAACTTTTCTCTTTATTTTTTAATAACTCTGAGATAACGACAGATACTCCATAAAATGTACCTATAAATAGAGTAACATAAAGTAAATATCCGATATAAAAATAGTCTTTTTGTAATACACAAAATGGACAATGATGAGTTGGTAGTTCATATATATATGGGCTAAAAAAGATTATTAAAGATATTATTGCAATAACTAAAAATAAAATATTTGATATAGCAAAACCATAACTATTTTTAAACTTATAAAATAAAATATTTAACAAAAACATACCATAAAAAGCATATACAAAAATATGTGGATCTATAGCAAATATAGCAGATATAGATGAAGTTGTACTTGTAGAATATAAAGTTCCACAACAAGATACCATCTTACTAATATCTATACTATTAAACATCAAAAGTTCCACAATAATCTCTGCAATTAAAAAGAAATATATAACTATAAAGTATCCAAATTTAAGTTTAGTAAACTCTAAAGTTTTATATTTTAAATCCCCATAATGTATAAGTAACCAAAAACCAAATAGATACATATTTGCAATTTTAAGTATAAATAAACTCATACCAAATGAAACTGCATCAATCACCCCTGCCCCACACATAGCTCCAACAATAATAGTAGATAAAGAATCAAGGGTAAAAATAAAAAATAAAAATAGAGGCAACTTTAAAAAAAAGATATATTTTATAATCACAGCGGTTAAATGACTTTGTTTTTCTAGTTTATACTGAGAAGATTTTGTAGAGGTAAAATCCCAATTTCTATATATCTTTATACTTATAAAAAATGCTATAGTTGAAAAAATTAAAAATATAACATCAAGTATAACC
>DAOVXU010000055.1 GCA_030635995.1 Arcobacter sp.
GTTCATTTGATAAAGTTTGTTTAAATTTATAATATTCAAGATATTTTGAATAGCTTTCATATCCTAAAAATAATTCATCAGCACCCTCACCTGATAAAACAGTTTTTATCCCTTGTTTATTTATCTCTTTTATGAGAAAATATAGAGGTATTGATGCTGGATCTCCATGAGGTTCCTCCATATTCTCTTGTATATGTTCTATATTATTGATGTAATTTTTACTATCTAGTTCTATTTGCGTATGGTTACTATTAATTGATTTAGCAACTATATTTGCATAATTTAATTCACTATATTTTTTGTAATCTTTATATCCAATACTAAAGGTATGAATTCTTTCATTTGATAGCTTACTATATATACTACTAATTAAACTACTATCAACTCCACCACTTAATAGTGAACCAACTTCAACATCACTAACAAGTCTTTTTTCTATCGATTTTAAAAGACCATCTTCTATTTTATTTAATGCAATATCTTCACTAAAAATAATTTTTTTGGTATTAATTTGATAATATTTCTTTGTTTTTAAACTATTATTTTCATATATCATATAAGTTGCTGATTCTAGTTTATAAATATCTATATAAAATGTATGTGGAGTGAGTGGTGTAAAGTATTGTAAATATTGACTTAGTGCTATTTTATTAAGTTTTGGTGTATATCCTAATAATTTAATTATAGGAGTTATCATACTTGAAAATATAAATTTATTATCTTTATGATAGTAATATAAAGGTTTTTTACCATATCTATCTTTTTTTATATCATATATACAAAAACTAAATTGACCATTTAATTTATTTAAAAATTCAATATCATATTTTTGGTATAGTCTAAGTATAACTTCTGTATAACTTTTAGTTTTACATAGTAGTTCTTCTTTAATTATTAGTTCTTTATAATTATATATCTCACCATTAAAAATTATTAAAATATCATCAAATATTATAGGTTGATTTGAACTATTATCTAAATCTATTATTTTTAATCTAGTATGTCCAAAACTAGCAAATACGGTTTTATCTTTAGATAAAAAGTTTCCTTGAAAACTAGCAAATGCGGTTTTATTTTTAATAATTTTTATTGAGGTATTATCTGGACCCCTACTTTTCATAATATTTGTAGCTGTTAAGAAGTCATATTTAGAGATAGAATTAGAACCTAATATACCACACATACTATTTAAAAACCATATTTATAATTTGTAAATCAAAATAAAATATTATTAAAAATAGAAGTGTTGATATAAAAACTATATTAGTCACGGCATAAGGCTTACAGTTAAATAGTGCAGCTATATTTACATTATTTACAGCTAATGGGGTAGATAATGATACTATCAGTATAGAAGCTATAGATGGTTCTAAATTAAACATAATAGAGAATATTATACCCATAATAGGTAATATTACAAGCTTAATAGTAGATGTTGAAATACTTAATAGGTAATTTTGCTCTTTTAAATTTACTTTTGCTAAATATATTCCAAAGATTATTAGCTGAATTACAATTGCAGAATATGCTCCCATTTGTAAAGCATTGTCTATATTTATATTGATTTTAAAATTGTTATAATTAAATAGTAAAGCGATAATAGCAAACCATAATATTGGTATTTTTACCATAGATAGTAAAGATTGTTTAAAAGTAAAACTCTCTTTAGCAAAGAGATAAATACCAACTGTGTATATGAAGAAGATATTTGCAATATTAATAATACTTGTATAAGCAATACTAGCTTCACCAAATAAAGCTATACCTAATGGAATCCCTAAATTACCTGTATTCCCAATAAGGGAAGTTGCTATAAATATTGACTGTTCTTTACTTTCTTTAAATAAGTATTTTGAAATAACTATTAATAGTAATAGTGTTGAAGTAATAGTAATAAAATATATAAAAGGTGTAAGTATTATATTGAAATTTAAGGGGATTCTAGTAAGTCCCCAAAAAGTTAAAATAGGTTGTAAAAAATATATAGAGATTAAGATAAGAGTCTTTTTATCTATCTCATCTTTAAATATTTTTTTAGCTAAATACCCTATAAATATAAAGAAATATATCGCTAAAATAGAAATTAATGCAGACAAACTACTCTACATATTTAGGTTTTGGTTGCATAGCGTTTAATTTACTTTCAGATGTTATAAGACTATCTCTAAGAAGTGCATTTTCTTTTTTAAGAGCATTTATTTGTCTTAATCCACCTTGTCTTTTTGCTATCTCAATATCTGCTATATGTACTAGTTTATCTTTTAATACACTTATTTCATATTCATAATGAGCTATTTGTTTTTGTTGATCAGAAGATTTCTTTCTTTCACTACCTAGTGCCTCTTTAACAAAAATAGAGCTACTATCTCCTTTAGGAGTAGATTTATTTGTATACTTTAAAGTTTTAACTTCTTTATTTAGAGATAAAATTTTTTGTCTTTCCCCTAGCATATTTTGTCTAGTTTTTGTCATTGTTTCTTTTTTTTCTTGCTCTTCATCATCTGCTAAAAATCCAATAGATGTATATCCTGAGTATTTACCTGTATCCTCATTCTTTGTGGGGATATTTGTAGATCTTAAATGAAAAACTTCTTTATTTTGGGTGATATATTTTAATTTACCAGTCCATGTTTCACCTATTTTCATAGATTGTTTCATCTCTTTATATGATGTAGGGATAGAATCTGGATGAATAGCTAGGATAATATTAGAATTTGTTAGTTCATTTTCCTCATAATCAGCAATAGTGGTAAAAAAATGATTGGTATGTATAATAATATCCTTTTGATTTACTTTTATAATTGTAGCAATATTATTTATTAAATCCATATATTCTGATAATTCTTCTTCCTTCTCTTTGATAACTCTTTGATTTTTTTTGATTTCACAAAACTTTTGAACTGTCATTAGTAATTCTTTTGTATCAATAGGTTTTAAAGTATAACCAGAGACATTGACTTTAATTGCTTCCATAAGATAATTAGCTTCACCATGAGCTGTTGTTAATACTACAGGAATATCTTCATTTAATTCTCGTATCTCTTTTATCATCTCTAAGCCATTCATATTTGGCATATTTATATCACTAATAATTGCATCAAACTCTATATCCATATCTTGCGTATAAAGTTTAAAGTTAGAGATACCATCTTTTCCATCTACACAAGTTATAACCTCTTTGAAAACTTTTTTTAATATATTACCTAATGATATTCTAATTGATTCATCATCCTCTACATACATAATAGTTAGTGTTTTTAGAAATTCCTTATTGAACATAATACTTTTACCTTTCTTCTAAATTCATTGGTAATTCTATAGTGAATTTTGCACCAAAATATTCTTTTTTATTGTGTATAAATTTTGTATTTTCTACTAATAATTCACCTTGCATACTTTGTGTTATAATTTGGTATGTCATATATAGCCCAAGACCAGTACCTTGTGATTGGTGTTTTGTTGTAAAATATGGTTCAAATATTTTAGATATAATATTTTGAGGAATGCCCCCTGCATTATCATGAAATATTATTATAGCTTTATTATTTACTTTTTTTATATTTACTAATAAGATTCTATCTTCAATTGCTCTTACCCCATCATCTAGTGCATCTTTTGCATTATTTATAATATTTAAAACAGCTTGAATAAATTCATTTTTATAATTTGATATAAAAATAATATCATTATATTCTCGTATAACAGTTACATGATGATTTGCTATACTGGAATCTACAACACTAAAAGCATTATCAACAGCTGAGGATACTACAAATTCAACATTTTCTTTTTTACCCTCAATAAAATTCCTAAAATCTTCAATAGTTTGTGATAAGAATTGTGTTTTTTCAACTATTTTTCCTAATGCTGGAGATAAGTCTTGATTATTTAATATCCCTAATTCATTTTGAACACTTAAACTACTTGCACTAGTACTAATAGCACTTAAAGGTTGTCTCCATTGATGAGCAATATTTCCTATCATTTCACCTAATGATGCAAGTCTAGATTGCTCAGCTATTAAAGTATCTTTTTTCCTACCCTCTTCTATTTGGCGAGCAATTTGAATATTTTGTTCTTCAAGTTCATGTACTGTATGAGTAAGCTCCTCTTTTTGATTATGAATCATTTGTATATTTTGGGCTAATTTACTTTTATATACATTATTATTATAAATATATATGATAATAGCCAAAGATAAAGCTAATAACATAGTAAGGATAATATAAAAATCTTTATATAAATTTGTTAGATATTCAGAATCGTTAAATTTCACAAAATAGGCAATAATCTCATTATCTTTAATATTGTGTATTGGATAAAATGTGATAGTTTTATATCCATTAATATACTTAAAATATACACTAAAAGTTTTACTCTTTTTGAGTTTATTGTCTATTTGTTCTAATATTTTAATAGGGATTTTTGAAATATTACTTTGTTGAATTTTATTTGCATAAAAGTTTTTATTTATAGGTGTAGTTTTATATTGTTTATTAATTACAGGGCTAAAAGCTTTTTTATCAACGATAGTTTTTTTAATAATAAAATTAATTTTTGAATGGAAAGATTGTTTAAGTTCTCGCTTGAAATTTTTAGTAGATATGGATGCTTCAACACTACCTATATGGGAACCATCATCAGCAATAATAGGAAAAACAAATCTAAATCCAGATATAATTCTGCCCATTTCAAATCCATGAGAAGTAGTTTTTAATTGATTTACTAATTTAACACTTTCTCTAATATTTGATAAGTCATCTCCGAATTTTTCTGGTTTATGCATTCTTAAAAAACTTTTATTATCGTTAAGGTGAAAGTGTAATTGTTGAATACCCAATAATTTCCACTGTATATATTTTTTATTTAAAATACTATAGAGATCATTTCTTAATACTTTTAGAGATTGTTCTGAGTTTTTTTTTCTAGTTTGATTCATGATTCTTATTATGTTAGGATTGCTAATTAGTTCATTGTAAACAATTTGTGAAAGTTGATATTTTTCATCATATATTACATTAAATTGGGTATTTATTGTTTTGTGTTGTTGTTGTAAATAATTTTCTATTCTATTTTTTTTATCAATATTTACAAACATAACACTTGTAGCTAGGATAATTATAAAAATTATAATTGCAAAAATATTTTGTTTTGTCACAAAAATTCCCTTTATTAAAGTTAATGTTTATTATAACAAATTAACTCTTAAACATATTTATTATAGACTTATAGTATATGAAAACAACAATATTAAATATTTTAAAAACACGACCATTGATTATTGATGGTGCTATGGGAACACAACTTCAATCAATTGAAATAAAAGATACTTTTTGGTTAGATAAAAATAGAGAAAATCAAGAAGGTTGTAATGAACTTTTAAATGCAACTGCTCCTCATATTTTAACTCAAGTTCATGAAGCATATGCCAAAGTTGGTGCAGATATGATCAAGACAAATACATTTGGTTCTATGGATTGGGTTCTTGATGAATATGATATGGGGGAAAGAAGTTATGAACTTTCATATGAGGGTGCAAGAGTTGTAAGAGAGGTTTGTGATAAATATTCTACACCAGAAAAAAAAAGATTTGTATTAGGTTCTATTGGACCTGGGACTAAATTGCCCTCTTTGAAGCATATTGACTATGATACTATGTATGCAGGTTATCAAGTTATGGCAAAAGGTCTAATAGATGGTGGTGTTGATGTTTTTTTACTTGAAACTTGCCAAGATCCACTTCAGATAAAAGCAGCTATAAATGCTCTTCAAGATTTAGACAAATCTATCCCTATAATGGTTTCTGTTACTATTGAATTATCAGGAACTATGTTAATTGGAACTGATGCTCAAACTATCATTACAATTTTAGAGCCTTATGATATTTTATCTTTAGGGTTTAATTGTGGTACTGGACCACAGCAGGTTAAAAAACATTTAGAGATTTTAAGTGAAGAGTCTGATAAATTACTTTCAATTCATTCAAATGCAGGACTACCTCAAAATAAGGGCGGTTACACATTTTACCCTATGGGTGCAGAGGAATTTACCTCAATACAAAAAGATTTTTTAAATCTTGATGGTGTATCATTTTTAGGTGGATGTTGTGGAACTACACCTGAACATATAAAAGCATTAGTTGATGCAACTTCTACAACAATTCCAAAAAAACCTAGTGGTACCCAAGTCACATCATTAGCCTCTTTATTTCAAACAACTCCATTAAAACAAGAACCAGCACCACTTTTAATAGGGGAGCGTTCAAATGCTACTGGAAGTAAAGCTTTTAGGGAATTGTTAAAAGCAAATGATTATGAAGCAACTTTAAGTGTAGCTCAACAGCAAGTTCGTGCAGGGGCTCATATTATTGATGTAAGTGTTGGTTTTGCAGGTCGTGATGAAACTGCTGATATGAATGAAGTTGTTTCCCTATATGCTCAAAAAATACCACTGCCACTTATGCCAGATTCTACACAAATACCTGCTCTTGAAGAGGCTTTAAAACTTATTGGCGGAAAAGCAATAATAAATTCTGTAAATCTTGAAGATGGGGAAGAGAGATTTGATGAGATATGTCAATTAGCAAAAAGGTATGGAGCATCTTTAGTTTGTTTAGTTATTGATGAAGTTGCTATGGCAAAAACTAAAGAAAAAAAAGTAGATATAGCTGAGCGAATTTATCAAAGAGCGGTAAATTTTCATGGATTAAATTCAGAAGATTTAGTATTTGATATGCTTGTATTTACTATTGGTTCGGGAGATGAAGAGTATCATACAGCAGGAATTGAAACGATAGAGGCTATTAGAGAATTTACCACAATCCACCCTGAAGTATCAACTACTTTAGGGCTTTCAAATATCTCTTTTGGACTTCATAAAGATGCACGACTTTATCTAAATTCTATATTTTTACATCATTGTATAAAAGCAGGATTGAGTTCAGCAATTGTAAATGTAAAACATCTAGTGCCTAGAAATAAGATGAAAGAGGATGATATAAAAGCTTGTGAAGATTTACTTTTTAATAATAGAGAGCAAGGTGACCCTCTTTTTACATTTATAGAACACTTTTCAAATGTAGAGGTTGTAGTAGAACAAACGGATGAGGAATATAATAAACTATCGTCAAAAGAGAAAGTTGAAAAACTACTTCTTGATGGAGATAAAGAGAGATTAATTCCTCTTGTTCTTGATATACAAGGTAAAGAAGTTGCCCCTGAAGTTATAGTAAATGAATGGCTTATAGATGGTATGAAAATTATTGGGGAACTATTTGGAAGTGGAGAGATGCAACTACCTTTTGTGCTTCAAAGTGCAGAGACGATGAAAGCTTGTGTTGATAGTTTAAATCCATTTTTACCTAAGATTGAAAAAGAGGTAGATACTACCCTTATACTTGGAACTGTAAAAGGTGATGTTCATGATGTAGGTAAGAATCTTGTAGATATTATTTTAAGTAATAATGGTTTTAAAGTAGTAAATATAGGGATAAAAGTTCAGATTGATGATTTTATACAAGCAGCAAAAGAGCATAATGCAACTGCTATTGGGATGAGTGGATTACTTGTGAAATCTACAAATGAGATGAAATCAAATATGTTAGCTTTAGAAGATGCAGGATTAAATATCCCCGTTCTAATTGGCGGTGCGGCACTTACAAAAGCTTTTGTTGATGATTTTTGTCGTCCTATTTATGATGGAGCCATATTTTATTGTAGAGATGCTTTTGATGGTGTGATTGCTATGCAAAGACTTGAAGAGGCAGATGGAGATTATAGTTCTTTAGATGAAAAATTGCCTGCTGATTTAATTGTAATTGATGAAAGTTTAAAAGAGGAAAAAGAGATATTTGATAAAGATCTACATACTCCAGAATATTTAAATAATCATCAAGATTACCATCCACCATTTATGGGGATAAAAATATTAACAGCACCTCAGAGATATATAAAAACACAAAATAATGCAGTAAATTCTAAAATACAATGTAATAGTAGTTTTAATCCAGAATTAGCTTTTAAGTGGATAAATCATCGAATCTTATTTAGACAAAGATGGGGATATCATAGAAAAAAAATGAGTGTAGAGGAGTTTAAAAAGCAAGAGGAGAATTTAGTACAACCTTTATATGATAGATTGAAAGAACAGTTCTTAAATGAGAATATTTTTGACCCTATTGCTTTATATGGATATTTTTATTGTAAAAGTGAAGATACAAAGCTACATATTTATGATGAAGAGAAAAAATATATTTTAACAACTTTTGATTTTCCAAGACAAGGTAAAGTGCCTCATAGATGTTTGGCTGATTATTTTAGTTCTTCTAAGTTTGATATAGTTGGATTTACACTTGCTAGTGCAGGACATAATATCACTCCATTTGAAAGAGGACTTTATAATGATGGTAAATTTAGTGAGTATTATTCTGTTCATGGTTTAGGGGTAGAACTTGCTGAAGCAACTGCTGAAATTTTACATAAGCAAATTAGATTAGATTTGGGAATTGCAACAAAAGAAAAGCCAACTCTAAATGATGTTCAAATGAAACAATATGAGGGTTGTAGATATTCTCCTGGATATGCAGCTTGTCCAGATTTATCACAAAATAGACAAATATTTGATCTGTTAAAACCAGAAAATTTTGATATAACCTTAAGTGAAACATTTCAAATAGATCCAGAACAAAGTACAGTAGCTATTATAGTACCAAATAAAAAAGCTAAATACTTTAATGTTTAAATGTATGATTTAATAGTAATTGGAGCAGGAGCAAGTGGGATAATATCTGCTATAAAAGCTTCAAGAGATGGTAAAAAAGTTTTACTTTTAGAGAAGCTTTCTAAAATAGCTTCTAAGATAAAAGCCACTGGTGGAGGAAGATGTAATCTTTCAAATACTTTATCAAATAGTGATTTTATGGCTAAATTTGGTAAAAATGGTCGTTTTATGACTACTGCACTTGATGCTTTTGATAAAGAAGATTTAATAGAATTTTTCAAATCTATTGGATTGGATACACATTCTCCTGATGGATTTCGTATATTTCCAACTTCACATTCATCTCAAACAGTAATAGATGCATTAAGTGCTGAGATGGATAGATTAAATATCAAAGTTTTATCCTCTTCAAAAGTTACTAATCTTGTTATACAAAATAATAGAGTTTGGGGTGTTGAAGTTGATGAGGTGGTATATGATACAAAAAATATAATTATTGCCACAGGAGGTTTAGGCTATCCGATTTTAGGTTCAACAGGTGATGGATATAAAATGGCGCAAGATTTAGGACACAGAATAACTTCAACTTATCCAGCAATGATGCCCCTAAGTACCAAAGAAACTTGGGTTGAAAATTGTCGAGCAGATACAATACCCAAAGTTGAGATATCTGTTGATATAAAAAAGTATAAAAAACTAAAAGCGATAGGGGATTTGATATTTACAAAAAATGGTATTCGTGGTCCTGTTGTTTTGGATTTTGCTAGAGAGATCACTCCATTGTTTGATAAATATGAAACTATACCAATAATTATGAATTTAGTTAAAGGTAAAAATGAA
>DAOVXU010000263.1 GCA_030635995.1 Arcobacter sp.
ATATCAAGACAAACTTCAGCTCCTGAGATATATCCATCTACTGCTATTCCTGATATTATTTTTGTAATAGGAGTTTCACTATTTGGCTTTGATGGATCAGTTGAGGAAGAGCTTCCACCTCCACATCCAATTATAAAAAGTGACAATAACATTACACTAAACAGCTTAACCATAGGGCTTCCTTTACTTATGTATATTAAGTGATATTACTCAAATAATGCCAATACTTATCTTAATATTGACTAATTTTATCTACTTCAAGACATTGTGTGGAATTTTTGATAATTTAATTATTTAAAGAAACTATGGTATTTAGTAGCTTAATTTAGGAATAATATCTTTGATTATTTTTCATATATTTTATTTATTTTAGAAGTCACTCCTCGCTATCCATTCCAATCAAATCAAAGATTTAATTCCATTTCTATCAAGACTATCCTACGGAGTTAAGAGTGCTAAAGCACGATAAAATCCATTAAGGAAATTGGAAACTAATCTTTAAATATATATCTTATTTTTAAATTTTTAAACAGAATATAAAACAACTTAATTTTTTCATATTTCAAGTCATCACCTATTTGTTAGTTTGGCTTTTTAGTCGTTTCAGTATGAGATATTATTTATCTATCGAATAATGAATTTAAAAAATTAAGTATTAGCTAAACAAAAATATATCAATTACACTTTTGAAAAAAGCCCGACAAACTAACAAACAGGCAAAGCCTTGAAAAAGAAAAAGAGCAAGTTCTTTTATCTTCTTAAAATTTAAAAATAAGAGATAAGAGAAAAACCCTCAAAATCTTCAAAAGGCAAAAACATTTTAAAAGGACAAAAAGATGATTGATTATATTGGAGAAACAAAGATAAATTATAGAAAGACTAATACTACAATTAGAAGAGCTAGTGATATATTTAAAGAGATAGAAGAATTTAAAGATAAAGTTCAAGAGCATTTTATAACTATATATCTAAATGGTGCTAATGAGATAATAGAAAGTAGAGTTATTACAATAGGTACATTAAATCAAAGCCTAGTACATCCAAGAGAAGTTTTTAGCCCTGCAATTGAAAAGAGAGCAGCAAGTATTATTATAGCCCATAACCACCCATCAGGAATATTAAAACCAAGTAAAGAAGATCTACAAGTTACAAAAAGATTAAGAGAATCTGGAAAGATTTTAGGTATTGAAGTTTTAGATCATATTATATTTGGTGATACTGGATTTTATTCATTTAAAGATGAAAATTTACTATAAAAAAAGGAGATATTAAAATGACACAAGGTTTTATAACAAATAAATTATCACTACTACTTAATGATATAGAGATACAAATAAATAATATAGATGAATATTATAAATCTAATTATTTTACAGTATTAGGAGAACTAAGAACTATTGAACATATGATAGAGATATTGAATATAGATGATATATCACTAGAACTAAAATTTAATAAAATATTTGATTTAAACAAAACATTAAAAGGGAGTAAATAAAATGACACAAGAACAAATAAAAAAAGAGTTTGAAACAGTTACAGGTATAAATGAAGCAAAAGCGATATTTAAAAAATTAGCTAAAATCTTACATCCAGATATAGGTGGAACTAATGAAGAGTTTAAAATATTAAATAGTATCTATAATGATTTAATATCAAATGATATTTACTTCTCTAATGATACAAAATATGATATAGAACTAGAAAAGATAATATCTCAAATATTGCATTATGAAAATATCACTATTGAAATTGTTGGCTCTTGGATTTGGTTATCTGGTGAAACTAAAATAATCAAAGATAAATTAAA
>DAOVXU010000084.1 GCA_030635995.1 Arcobacter sp.
AAGAGTGGGAGTGTATCCAAAAAATGCAAAACCGTATTATCTAAAAAGTAAATTTTTAGTATATAGTGTAGCACTAAGTCCAAGTGGAAAAATGGGAATATATGCGAGTGATATGGATAGTAACTTGCAACTTTTTGATGTAAAAAATGGGAAAAAACAAGATATTTTAGTGGGAAGTTACGCGATACCAACCACTATAAAATTTTATGATGAAAAAGGTATCTTTAGTGCATGGTATGAAAATAAAATATTTTATTGGAGAATTGATTAAAAAAACTAAATAGTTTATTTTTTATTTATAGGGCTATTTAGATAATGGTAATTTTATGAAAAATTTTGCTCCATTTTTTGTATTTTTTGCATATAAATCTCCATTTAAACTTTTAGTAACAATTTTTTTACTCATATAAAGACCTAGACCAGTTCCAGTTGTATCATCTTTTGTTGTATAAAATTCTTTAAAAATATGTTTTATAATATGATTTGGTATTCCACCTGCATTATCTTCAATTGTTATTAAGATATTATTTTCTTCTTTTATCAGATTAGTTTCAATCCAACCATTAGATATATTATTTTCTATTAAAATATCTTTAGCATTGTTGATAATATTTATTATAACTTGCTCTAGTTCTCCTGCTACCATTGATATGTTAATTGGTTTATCGTAATTGATATTGTCAATAATTTTAATTTGATTACTTTTTAAAGTAGCTTTTGTAAGTTTAAAAGATTTTTTTATACTATCTTGAACTATAACCTCTTTAAATTCTTTCTTTTCTTTTAAAAAGTTTCTAAAAGTATCAATAGTATCAGATAGATAATTAGCACTATTCATAATGGTATCCATCTTTTTAGGTATATCTTCCTCTTTAAATTCGCCATATTCTTTTTGAAATGAAATTCCTGATGCAGTGGTTGTAATAACAGAAAGAGGTTGTCTCCATTGATGAGCAATATTACCAATCATCTCTCCCATTTGTACCATTTTTGCTTGGTCAAATAATAATTTATCTTTAATTTCAACTTCTTTTTTTAATTGCTCTGTTAGTTGCATTATCTCTGTAACATCATTTAAAAAAAGTTTTATGATTTTATCATTTGTCATACTTCCATAATGACCTTTAATCTGATAATAACGATTTTGTATCTCAATTGTTTCATATAAAATCAAATTATCTAATAATGATTGGTATAATTTTTCCCATAAATCTTTTGATATTAGTTTTGTAATACAATCATCTAGACGAATATTAAAATTAGCTTTTGTTATACTGTTTGTCCAGAAAATAACTTGTTCATCATCTGTATCAATTAATTCTATAACATACTCAGACAAGGCATTAAAGGTATCTCTAGTATCAAAAAATTTTGATTCTAAAAACTTTGTATAATTTCCTCTAATAATTGCAGCAATATCTTTTGATGTTAATATATAATAACTGTCTTCTTTTGTATTAAATACTACAACCCTTCTTATTCTATTTTTTTTCATAAGAAGTATCATATCATCTGCTGATTTATATTCATCAATTTGAATAATAGGTGAATGCATAAAATATTTAACTATCTCATTTTGATTGATATTTTTTTGAGCAAGTTGAATAATATCACTTTCAGAAATTATCCCAACAGCTATATTCTCAGATGTAACTAATACTGAAGTTAGTTGATTTGTTGTCATTATTTCTAGAGCATATTTTAAGGTACTCGTATCATTAATTAAGACAGCTTTATTTCCTGAATATGTAAGTTGGTGGAGTTTAAGGTCTTTTTCTTGAATTTTTTCCTCTAAAGAATAAATTAGATCTTCTTGCTCTAGACATCCAATATATTCATCTATATGATTTATAACAATAATCTTTCTAATATTATTATTTAGCATCATACTTAGTGCATATTCAACAAGACGAGTATGATGTAGCATTATTGTGTCTGTAGTTGCATAATCAATAGCTAGATCACTAAAATCAATATTGTTACTAAAATATTTTACTACATCTCTTTCTGTAATAATTGCAATAGGTTTATTATTGTCAATAATTATAATATGATGAAGTCTATTTTCAGTCATTTTGTTAATAACTTCTTGTAGTGTTGCCGTATTATTTAATGTATCATCAACGGGTTGTATAAAATCTTTTAAAAACATGACAATCATTTTACATTTAGAATGCTCTTAGTTGCCTTAAATGGAAATAATTTCATTGAATTTATTGGTAAATATCAATATATGTAAGATTAATAATAAATTTATCTTATCTTATTAATAAAATTGATTAAAAAAATAAATAATATTTTATAACCTTTAGATATAATCACAAATATAAAAAACTAAGGACAACATATGTCAAATAATAAATTTTTCGGAGCGCATGTAAGTGTAGCTGGTGGAGTATTTAATGCACCACTTGCTGCTATAGAATTAGGGGCAAAATCATTTGCACTTTTTACTAAAAACCAAAAAAGATGGGATGCAAAACCATTTGATACTAAAACATTAGATTTATGGTTTAAGAATCTTGAATTAAGTGGAGTGTTACCTAAACATATCTTGCCACATGATTCTTATCTTATAAATCTTGGAAATCCTGAAGAGGAAAAGTTAATAAAATCAAGAAATGCTTTTATAGATGAACTTGAAAGATGTGATATTCTTGGACTTGATAGACTTAACTTTCATCCAGGTAGCCATTTACAAAAGTTTGGTAAAAAAGTTGAAAATAGAGATGAATTAATAGATGAAGCTGAACTACAATGTCTTGAAGTGATAGCAGAATCTATAAATATTGCTTTAGATAAAACTAAAAATGTAAAAGCAGTAATTGAAAATACAGCAGGTCAAGGGACAAATCTAGGATATAAGTTTGAACATTTAGCATATATAATAGATAAAGTTGAAGATAAAAGTAGAATTGGTGTATGTATAGATACTTGCCATATGTTTACAGCTGGATATGATATAAGAACAAGAGAGGCTTATGATAAAACTTGGGCAGATTTTGACAAGATAGTAGGGCGAGAGTTTTTAATGGGGATGCATATAAATGATTCTAAACCAGATCTTGGTGCAAGAGTAGATAGACACGAAAGTTTGGGATTAGGTAAAATTGGAATTGATGCTTTTGATTTTATAGCAAATGATAATAGAATGGATGATATACCACTTGTACTTGAAACTCCAAATACTGATATATGGAAAGAAGAGATAGCAAAACTAAATAGTTTTTGTAAATAGGAAAATAAAATGGCAGATATAGATAAAAGTTGGAAAACAAATATAGCACATAGAACGGTACATCTTGTAAGTTTGGGATGTACAAAAAATTTAATTGATAGTGAAGTTATGCTTGGAAGATTGAATGGGTATAAAATTATTGATGACCCAAGTGAGGCTGATGTGATTATTGTAAATACTTGTGGGTTTATCCAAAGTGCTAAAGAGGAATCACTTGATACTATTTTAAGTATGCACGATGTTAGAAAAGAGAACTCTGTATTGGTTATGTCTGGGTGTTTGAGTGAGAGATATAAAGAGGAGCTACAAGCTGATTTAAGTGAAGTTGATATTTTTACTGGGGTTGGGGATTATGATATTATTGATGAACTGGTAGAGCAAAAAAGAAGTCAGTTCTCAGATAAAGTATTTTTAGCTGATGAAACTTTAGATAGAGTGGTTACTGGGTCAAATTTTCATGCTTATATCAAACTAAGTGAGGGGTGTAATCAAACTTGTGCGTTTTGTGCAATTCCAAACTTTAAAGGTAAACTTCAAAGTAGAACTATAGAATCTATTGTAATAGAGGTGACAAATATGGTGGCTAATGGTTACTATGATTTCTCTTTTGTATCACAAGATAGTAGCTCTTATATGAGAGATTTAGGTTTCAATGATGGTATTGAACAGTTAATTGATGCCATTGAACAAATTGAGGGTGTAAAAAGTGCTAGGATATTATATCTATATCCATCAACTACTACTATTGGACTTATTGAGAAAATAGCATCTAGCAAAATATTTCATTCTTATTATGATATGCCACTTCAACATAGTACCGCTCATATGTTAAAGATTATGAAAAGAGGAAAAGGTGTTGAAAAACTAAAAGAGTTAATGGATGCTATGAAAAATGTGAAAGATAGTTTTGTAAGAAGTACTTTTATAGTTGGTCATCCAGGGGAAACACAAGAAGACTTTGAACAGTTATGTGAATATGTACGAGATTTTAAATTTGATAGAGCAAATGTATTTTCATATAGTGATGAAGAGGATACAAGTGCTTATGAAAATGAAGATAAAATTTCACAAGAGATTATAGATGAGAGAGCTGGAATACTTGGGGATATTATAGAGCAAACTACAAAGCAAAGTTTAGAGGCTGAGGTTGGTAAAACTTTTGAAATTGTAATTGAGGGTGAAAGTGATGAGCATGAATATCTGCTTAGTGCTAGAAAATTAGCTTGGGAGAGAGATATTGATGGTGAGATATATATAAATGATAGTGAATTAAATGAAAAACTTAAATATGGAGAGATCTATACAGCAAAAATAACCGAGCTTGCAGGAGATAAACTTTTAGGAACGGTTATCAATGTATAAAATAGATGAATTTATATCTTTAGTAGAAAACCATAATTTTATAGAGGCTCATGTAGTTTTAGAACATGATTGGAAAAGTGTAAAAAAAAGTGGAGATAAACAAACAGCTAAATTTTTACAATCTTTAATAAGTGGGACTACTGCTATTGCTTTATATTTAAAAGGTAGAGAGGATGCTTCTGTAAAAGTTTGGAGTACTTTTTTGAAATATAAAGATTTGATTGATGAGGTAAATATAGAGGATAAATCTAAATATAAACAAGCAATAGATTTACTTTTTGAAAAGTATAATAAAAAGAAAAATTTATGTTAAAAAGTTTAATCACTTTAGTTTTAATCACTATTTTTTTAGTAGGTTGTGGAGATACACAGCCTAAAATAGTAAAAATACAACCTCAAATAGTAAAAACTATATATTTATCTGAAAATAAACCTTGTAATATAGAACCAAAAGATTTAACAATCTATCCTCAAAAAGCCAAAACTTATACTAAAAATGTAAAATCTTTATCTGCTAAACAAAAAACAAAACTAACAAAAGAATTTTTTAAAATACATTTTAGACCTTGGAATGTAAAAAAGATGAGTATCTCTAAAGAAAATGCTTCTTGGGGTAATATTTACTCAAAAACCACAATGTATAGAGAAAATTATAGGAAAGTTCCAAAACAATGGTTTAAAAATATGATATCGCTAGCAAATATGGATAAATTTAATAGCGTTAAAAAAAGGGCGATTACTGTACGAAATAGTGATCTAAAAGTATTTCCTACTACTAAACCAATTTTTAGAAGGTACAATCAAGCAGGGGAGGGGTTTCCATTTGATTATAATCAAAACTCAAGTATAAATTTAAATTCTCCACTTTTTATATCACATTATTCAAAAGATTTAGGTTGGGCTTATGTTGAATCTAGTTTTGCATCTGGTTGGATAAAAGTACAAGATATAGCTTTGGTAAATAAAGAGGTTATAAAAGTATTTAAAGCTGAAAATAACTATTTTGTAGCTATAAGAGATAATTTTCCTTTGTATAAAAGTAATATTTTTAAAGACTATGTAAAACTTGGAACAGTTTTTCCTATAAGAAAAGGGAAGTTTATGACTATAATTAGAGATAATAATGGTAAAGGATATATCTCACGAGTAGATACAAATAAAAATATTGTAAAGTTTCCTATTGAATTTAATTCAAAAAATTTAAATATGCTAATAGATGAATTGATAGATCAGCCTTATGGTTGGGGTGGATTATTTGGTAATAGAGATTGTTCTCTTTTAACAAAAGATCTACTTACCCCTTTTGGTTTTCCTCTTCAAAGAAACTCTTATGGACAAACTAGAAATGGAAAATATATATCTTTAAATGGTAAAAGTGATAAAAAGAAGAAAAAGATAATTAAGAAAAAAGGTATCCCATTCTTATCACTTATTTATATAAAAGGACATATTGCTTTATATATAGGGATGTATAAAGATGAGCCATTGGTATTTCATAGCACTTGGGGAATTAAAACCTTAAAAAATGGAATAGAGGGTCGCCATATAGTTGGAAAGAGTGTAATAAGTTCTTTAGAATTAGGGAAAGATTTGAAATATTATAATAAAAAGAAGAGTATGTTGGGTAAAGTTAAAGGACTTATTCTTTTAACTAAATAATGATAAATTAAAACTATGTTATAATCATCGTTATGAATAAAACAATACAAATACTAAAAGAAAATAATTTATTAAAAGTGATAGATGAGCCTCTTGATATAAATCTTGAGATTCCTCATATTGCATATATAGAAGTAAAACAAGAAGTTAGTAAAGCTCTTTTATTTACTAATCCTATCGATAAAAAAAATAATAAAACATTTGATACTCCCGTACTTATGAATGTTTTTTGTTGCCCAAAAGCTGTTGAACTTTTTATAGGTAAAGCAGATGAGATAGCTTCTGAGATAGAGGGATTACTTAAAATGAAACCACCAGTTGGTTTTATGGGTAAGATTGATATGTTTAAGAAATTATTTAATCTTAAAAATGTACCACCTAAAAGATTAAATAAAAAAGGTGAATGTCAAGAGATAATAAAACTAGGTGATGAAGCTAAACTTAGTGATCTGCCAGTACTTACTACTTGGGAACAAGATGGTGGTCCTTTTATCACAATGGGGCAAGTTTATACTCAGTCACTTGATGGTGAGATGGTAAATCTTGGAATGTATAGACTTCAAGTTTATGATAAAAATCATCTTGGTATGCACTGGCAAATTCACAAAGATTCTTCACACTTTTTTGATCAGTATCAAAAAGCTGGTAAAAAGATGCCTGTTTCTATTGCTATTGGTGGTAATCCACTCTATACGTGGTGCGCTACCGCTCCACTTCCTTATGGCGTAAATGAGCTACTAATGTATGGTCTTATAACTAAAACACCGGCAAGGATTGTTAAATCTTTAACTACCCCTCTTTATATCCCAGAGGATGTTGATTACGTTATCGAGGGTTGGGTTGACA
>DAOVXU010000147.1 GCA_030635995.1 Arcobacter sp.
ACCTAGTCGTACAGAACTTTTAACCATAGTGTATATGGGACGATATAATCCTTCAATGGATACAGATGTATTTGTATATACCTCTTCAAATTCTTATTGGACCAATACTACAAGTGCAAACTTAACAACATGGGCTTGGTATGTTAGTTTTTCTAATGGAGCTACATCAACAAATGCACAAAGTAGCGAACAGCGTATTCGTTGTGTACGCGATGGAAATTAGATAATCATAACTAGTTCCCAAGCCGTCCTCGTTCCCAAGCTCCAGCTTGGGAACGGGAACGAGTTGGTATCAAATATGAATATTATAAGGAAAACAAAAATGAAACTAAAAATACTTCTTATCTCTTACCTCTTACTTTTTACCTTTTCAGCAAATGCTGAATTTTTAAGAGACAATACAAATAGCATAGTCTTAGACACCTCCACAAATCTTACATGGGAAGACGGAGAAACCACTACAAATATCTACACTTGGATCGATGCAATAGATTATTGTAATGATTTAACTCATGGAGGATTTGATGATTGGAGGACTCCAAATATCAATGAACTTAACACCATAGTTGATGACACTAAATATAATCCTGCTATAAAATCTATATTTATCAATACTATATCTAATGGTAACTATTGGTCATCTACAAGTTATACATCATCAAATCCAACTTATGGTCGAATGATAGGATTTACTTCTGGTTCAATAAGTAATAATCCTAAGGAAAATTCACATTATGTCCGTTGCGTAAGGGATGGAGAAGTTGCCCCAGACCCAACAGTATTAGTTCATAATGGCACAACATACAATACAGTTACCTCACCATTTACAGGAAAAAAATGGCTAGATAGAAACTTAGGTGCTAGTCAAGTTTGTACAGCATATAATGATAGTGCTTGTTATGGGGATTATTATCAGTGGGGTAGAAATCATGATGGGCATCAGGTGTCAACTAGTGGGACTACTACTACTTTGGCTACAAATGTATCAGATGTAGGGCATGGTAATTTTATAATAAATTCTGAATCTCCTTATGATTGGTCAACAGAAGATAGTGAGGGAAATGCTAGAAGTGCTAATTGGAGTAAAGCAGATGGTACTTCAGTTTGTCCATCTGGATACAGAGTACCAACAGAGGCTGAATTAAAGGCAGAAACTACAGGGGCTTCTACTCAAGTTACAAATCATAGTACAGCATATAGCAACTTTTTAAAATTGCCATCTGCTGGTTTCCGCTTCTACTCCTCAGGGTCTATGGACTCTCAAGGCACCGACGGTCTTATGTGGTCAAGTTCGGTCAGTGGGTCTGGCCCTTGGGCCTTGCACTTCTTTGCAGGCGGTGCAAGCTGGGGCGGTAACTACCGTACTTATGGGTTTTCGGTTCGTTGCGTGAGGGATTAATATTTCTCATTCTCCCTCTCGTTCCCACTTTCCCTCGTTCCCAAGCTCCAGCTTGGGGATGCATACACAAACCAACCACTACAACCAAACCAAAATCACAAAATAAACTCTAATATGAATTCCCAAGCTAGAGCTTGGGAACTAGAAAAAAGCTAGAGCATGGGAACACATACGAAGTTAAATAAATGAATTTTTTTCTCGTTTGTATGCTCCAAAGACTCTACAGTAATCAATTTATGCAGCTAAATGAGTAATTTTATCAATTGTATCTTTCTCTTTTTCATAAGTTTTATACAAATCATAAGCATTTTGAAGGTTAAGCCAAAACTGTGGAGTTGTTCCAAAATATTCTGATAACTTTAAAGCCATAAGAGAGGTAATACCTCTTTTTTCATTATATAACTCACTTAATGTTTTTATCCCAACTTTTAAGTCATTTGATAATTTTACCTGTGTTAAATTAAATGGTACTGCAAACTCTTCTTTTAATATAATTCCTGGATGAGTGCTAGGTCTAATTGCTTTCATATTTTCCCTTTGTTTATTTGTGATAATCACTAATATATACATTATAAGCGTTATAATTTTCAAATCTAAATATTACTCTAAACTGATCATTTATTCTAATACTACAAAAACCTTTTAAGTCACCTAATAAATGTTCAAATCGATTTGATGGTGGAACTCTTAAATCTTCCCAATCAAATGAAGCTTCTAACATATCCAACTTTCTTTTACCCACTTTATTAACTGCTTGAGAAAATTTCTTTTGGTATTTACCATCAAACAGTTGCTGAGTATATTTGCATTTAAAAGATTTTATCATGTAGCTATATTATCACAACATGATAAGTTTGTCAAGTGATAAAGTATACCCTCAGCAATTCTAACTGAAATTTCTCTCATAAGTCAAATTAATTTTCATATACATTCTTATTAATGATGATAAAATCAAAAAAAACACTAAGTATACACTAAATATTTATAAAAGATATGCTAGAATATATCGGAAAGGTGATTGATGCGAATTAAGTGGAGTGATGAAAAGAATGATCTTTTAAGACAGAGTAGAAAAGTTTGCTTTGAAGATATAGAAAATGCAATAATGACTGATAATATTGTAGATATTATTCCTCATCATAATATAGAAAAGTATCCCAATCAAGAATTGATGATAGTATATTTAAAAAATTATACCTATTATGTGCCTTTTGTTATAAATGATGAAGAGATATTTTTAAAAAATATAATTCCTAGTAGAAAACTACATAAACGATATAGTAAAAATGATAAAGGGTAAGAGATGTACACAAAAGAAGAGTTAGAAATAGTAGATTATATAGAGACACAGAACCCAAAGAGTATTGAAAATTTATCCCAAAGGATAGATATAATTAAAACAGCAGTTACTACAAAATATACAAAAAGAAAAGCTATTAATTTAAAGGTTCTTGAAAGTGATATAGAGAGGTTTAAATCTAAAGCATTAGAAGAGGGTATGCCTTATCAAACACTGATAAATTCTATTTTACATAAGTATATAACAGGACAATTAATTGATAAAAGGTCTATTGCCTAAAATATCCTTATTCCCAAGCTCCAGCTTGGGAATGCATACACAAACCAACCACTACAACCAAACCAAAATCACAAAATAAACTCTAATATGAATTCCCAAGCTGGAGCTTGGGAACGAGTTGTGGAGAAAGGGGAATGAGAAAAACAAATCAAACTATATAAAGTTCATTTTAGATATAATCATATTTATATAAAAATTTAAGGATTTTATTTGCTAAGATTTGCACCAAGCCCAACAGGAGATATGCATATAGGTAACTTACGAGTTGCTATATTTAATCATATTTTATCAAAACAATTAGATGAAGAACTACTTATTAGAATTGAAGATACTGATAAAAAAAGAAATATAGAGGGTAAAGATAAAGAGATATTAGAGATGCTTACCCTTTTTAGTATCAATTTTAAAAGAGTAGCTTATCAAAGTGAAAATATCAAATATCATACTCAAATGGCTATGAAACTTCTACTTGATAAAAAAGCTTTTAATTGTTTTTGTACTGCTGATGCTTTAGAGATGGATAGAGACAAATCCAAAGAGGAGAAAAAACCTTATAGATATAGTGGGTTTTGTGAAGATATTAGTGATGAGGCAAAATTTAATTGCAATGCACCATTTGTTGTAAGACTTAAAAAACCAGAAAAAAATATAAAGTTTAAAGATTTAGTAAAAGGTGAATTTGAATATAAACCTTTTGATGTAGATAGCTTTGTAATCCTTAGAGAAGATAAAACACCAACTTATAACTTTGCTTGCAGTATTGATGATATGCTTTTTGATATATCAACTGTTGTAAGAGGGGAAGATCAGCTTCCAAACACACCAAAACAGATACATATAAGAGAATCTTTAGGGTATGATAGAGAGATAAACTATATACATCTACCAATTATTTTGAATTTTGAAACTGGCAAGAAAATGTCAAAAAGAGATAACTCTTCATCAGTAAAATGGCTAATACAAGAGGGTTATTTACCTGCAGCAATTGCTAATTATCTTATACTTATTGGATATAATCCACCTGTTGAAGTATTTACTCTTGAAGAGTGTATGGAGTGGTTTGACATAGATAAGGTTTCAAAATCAGTAGCAAAATTTGACATAACAAAACTAAAATATTTAAATAGAGAACATATCAAAATGATGGATGAGTTACGACTATCTAAAATTTTAGGATATGCAGATGCTGATCTTGGTACTTTAGGAAAAATTTATATTGAAGAGTGTGATACAATTAAAGAGATTAAATCAAAATTAACAGCAATGTTTTCTACTAAAGATACTTTAGAAGGTTTTGAAGAGGAGTATAAATTATTAAAACAGTGTATGTTAGATGCTCCATATATTGCTGATTTTAATAATTTAAAAGAATATATAACTCAACAAACAAACTTACAAGATAAAAAACTTATTATACCACTTAGATATGCTCTTACGGGGGCAACTAATGGACCAAATTTAAGTGAAATTTATCCATTAATCAAAAATTATTTAGGAGAAATTATAAAATGA